>NZ_SSDO01000260.1:0-2902 GCF_004794395.1 Microbacterium sp. K41
CGATCTTGTCGCGACCAGCGCCAGGAGCGCGTCGCCGAGCTCCGCCTCGGACGCCGGAGTGGCCGCGACGGGGCTCTGCGGCACCGTGACACCGGTCCCCGCGGCCCGGCCGACCAGCTTCTGCGCCAGGGCGAGCGCCGGCATCCCCCGGGGCACGCCGTCGAGCACGCTGCGCCGCGTGCGCTTCTCCGCGGCCTTCGCCGCGTTCCAGTGGATCAGCACCTCCTCCGGCGTGGTGGCGACCTCGTCGCCGAACACATGCGGATGACGGCGCACCATCTTCTCGGTGAGCGTGGCGGCCACGTCGTCGATGTCGAACGGATCGTCGGGGTCCTGCGCGGCGATCGCGGCGTGGAACAGCACCTGCCACAGCAGGTCGCCCAGCTCCTCACGCAGATCGTCGCGGGTGCCGGACTCCACGGCGTCGATCACCTCGTGCGACTCCTCGATCAGGTACGGCACCAGGTCGCGGTGGGTGATGCGCTGCGACCACACGCAGCGCTCGCGCACGGCCCGCATGGTGTCGGCCGCGGCCCGCAGCGCATCCATGTCAGGCCGCGACTCGTCGGCAGACCCGCTCATGCGTCCTCCGCTCCTCGGTCCGATGCGACCCGCTCTCCGGACGGGGCACCGGCGAGGCGACGGTACCAGCGGGCCCGCAGCGACACGATCACCGCCGAGAGCAGCAGCGCCAGGAGCGAGCCGACCAGCACCCCGAGGATCGCCTGGTCGCGCAGGCCCGCGTCGGCGGCGAACGCGAGGTTCGCGAGCAGCAGCGACACCGTGAAGCCGATGCCGCCGAGCGCTCCCGCCGCGACGATGTCGGCGAAGGGCAGCGCCGGATCGGCTCCCCGCGGGCGGATGCGCATCGCGAACCAGCCGAACACCGTGATGCCGACGATCTTGCCGACCGGGAGGGCCACCACGATGGCCCAGAACGCGGGCGACAGCTCCGTCGGCGCCACCGCGGGGATCACCACGAACGCCGCGACGAATGCGAACACCGGCAGGATCACCCCGTTGACCGTGGGCTCGAGCGCGTGCCGCGTACGGCCGGCGGGCACCGGCGCCATCACCAGCCCCAGCATGACCCCCGCGATCGTGGCGTGCACGCCGGACGACGCCACGAGCGCCCACGTCACCACACCGACCACGGTCATCGCGACCGCGATCAGCGGATGCCCCTTCGCGTGCAGGAGCCGGCTGAGCACCCAGAACACGGCCACACCGACCAGGGCCAGCACGAACAGCAGCCACTGCACGTCGTGCGCGAACAGCACCGCGATGAACACGATGCCGATGATGTCGTCGAGGATCGCGAGCGCCAGCAGGAACACCCGCACGCGCGACGGCAGGCCGCGGCCGAACATCGCCAGCACACCGAGCGCGAAGGCGATGTCGGTCGCGGTGGGGATCGGCCAGCCGGACGCCGTCTCCGGGCCGCCCGCGATCAGCAGGTACACCAGGATGGGGACCAGCACCCCGCCGGTCGCGGCGATCGCCGGCTGCACGGCCTTGCGCGGGGAGTCGAGCTCACCGTGGGTCAGCTCGTGGCGCAGCTCGATCGCGACCACCAGGAAGAACACCGCCAGCAGACCGTCCGAGACCCAGTGCGCGATCGACAGGTCGAGCGCCGTACCCGGCACCGCGAGGTGCGCGTCCAGCAGCCCCGCGATCGCGTCGTGGGTGGGCAAGTTCGCGAGAAGGAGCCCCAGTCCGGCCGCGACGAGCAGGAGGACGGCGGGGAACTGCTGACCGCGGAGGGGGTTCGCTGTGATGCGCATCGCCTCCATCGTAGGCGGCGGTGTCCTCCGGCCGTCATGCGTGCAAGAGGCGTTCTCACCCCGGGATACTCTCGGAGGGTGACCCCCGATTCCCCCGCTTTCTCCGAGCCGACGCCCACCGAGGCCATCCGCGTGATCGGTCGCTTCGAAGCCGGTCGCGGCATTCCCGATGCCATGCGCTCCGACGTGCGGATGCTGGGCCAGCTGCTCGGCCAGGTGCTCCGCGAGGCCGGCGGCGACGACCTGTTCGACGACGTCGAGCGTCTGCGCCTCGCGACCATCCAGGCCTACGAGGACGAGACCTCCGACGCGTTCGAGCGGGCCGCGGCGATCGCCGAGTCGTTCACGATCGCCCGCGCCGACGAGGTCGCGCGGGCGTTCACCTGCTATTTCCACCTGGTGAATCTCGCCGAGGAGCACCAGCGCGTGCGTGTGCTGCGCGAGCGGGCCGGCCAGCCGGGGCGGGAAGACGCGAGCGACACGGTCGCCACGGCCTACGCGCGCCTGCGCGACGAGGTCGGCGAGGACGAGGCGCGCCGCCGTCTCGCCGGTCTGCGCTTCCACCCGGTGTTCACGGCGCACCCGACCGAGGCCCGCCGCCGCGCGGTGTCGTCGAGCATCCGTCGCCTGTCGGAACTGCTCACGCAGCACGACGCCGCGAGCGCGGGCGGCGCCGAGGAGCACCGCGCCCGCCGTCGCATGCTGGAGGAGATCGACACGCTGTGGCGCACCGCCCCGCTGCGCGCGCAGAAGCCCTCCCCGACCGACGAGGTCCGCACCGTCATGGGCGTGTTCGACGAGACGCTCTTCACGACGGTGCCGCACGTGTACCGCCGCATCGACGACGCACTGCGCGGCGAGGAGTCCGGAGCCAGCGCGCCCGTGGTGCCCTCCTTCGTGCGCATCGGCTCGTGGGTGGGCGGCGACCGCGACGGGAACCCGTTCGTCACCGCGGCCGTCACGCGCGAGGCCTCGCAGATCGCCTCCGACCACGTGCTGCGCGGACTCGAGCGCGCGCTGGACCGGATCGGCCGCACGCTCACGCTCTCGGCCGACGACACGCCCCCGAGCGCGGAGGTCGTCGCGCTGTGGGAGGCCTTCGCGGCCGCCGAGCCCGA
>NZ_SSDO01000261.1:0-12858 GCF_004794395.1 Microbacterium sp. K41
CCTCGGCGGCGGGCGTGGGGGCCACCTCGGTGCGCAGCAGCACGTCCGAACGGTCGGCGACCGCCGCGGCCGTCTTGGTGCCGCCGATGTCGACGGCGAGGACGACCTCGCCCATCACACCGCGACCGGGAGCAGCCCGAGCTCGTCGAGGATGGCGCGGATGCCGGCGACCGCGTCGCCGTCGAGCGCCTGCACCGTGTCGGCCATGGTCGCGTGGTCGATGATGCCGCGAGCGTGCATGGCCGCCTTGAACGCGCCGACCCCGGTCGCGTCGCCGGAGAGGCCCCGCGGCTGGAACACGATGTCGAACAGGCGGTTGATGCGCTCCTGCTCGGCGCGGGCGGCCGTCCAGTCGCCCTGCTGCGCGGCGTTCCACAGGCGCACGTAGCCCGCAGCCTCGACGTTCGCGAGGCCCGGGACCACGCCGGCCGCGCCGACCAGGGCCATCGCGTCGACCACGACCTCGTGCCCGGTGAGCAGCTGCAGCGGGCGGCCGGCCGCCT
Source organism: Microbacterium sp. K41 (assembly GCF_004794395.1). NCBI lineage: Bacteria > Bacillati > Actinomycetota > Actinomycetes > Micrococcales > Microbacteriaceae > Microbacterium > Microbacterium sp. K41. The sequence goes on from NZ_SSDO01000261.1 coordinate 504, forward strand.
CGTTCGCGGCGACCAGGCGGCGGAACGACACGTCGTCGCCCGAGGAGTCCTTCACACCCTGGATCACGCCCTCGGTGCCCAGCTGCACGAGCAGGTCGACCCCGAGCTTCGTGTGCACCCGGACGGGTACGTCATAGGCCCACAGCGGGGCGTCGATCGCGGCGGCGATGGTGCGGAAGTGGTCGGCGACCTCGGCGGCCGAGTTGAGCGTGTACAGCGGGGCGGTGGTGACGATGGCCTGCGCACCCGCCTCGACCAGGCGGCGGGCGGTCTCGATGATGCGCGGGGCGGTCAGCTCGATGGCGCCCGCGATCACCGGCACCCGGCCGGCGTTCGCGGCGACGATCGTGCGCAGCAGCTCGACGCGCTGGTCGTCGGTGAAGTACGCGGTCTCCCCGGTGGAGCCGAGCGCGAAGAGGCCGGAGACGCCCTCGTCGATCAGCCGTTCGACGAGCCGGGTGAGGGAGGCGTGGTCGATCGTGCCGTCCGGGAGGAGCGGGGTGGCGACGGGAGGGACGACGCCGGAGAACGAAGGGGCGGGGGAAGCAGAGGACATGTGTGTGTTCCGGTCGTTTCAGTGGTGGGGTTCGAGCAGCGAGGGCGCGGCGCCCAGCAGCGTTCTGGTGTAGGGATCGGCGGGATCGTCGAACACGCGGGCCGCGTCGCCGAACTCGACGACCTTCCCCCTGTTCATCACGGCGATCTCGTCGGAGAGGTAGCGCACGGTCTGGATGTCGTGGGAGATGAAGACCATGCCGAGGCCGAGCTGCTCCTTCAGGTCGGTGAGCAGGTTCAGGATCTGCGCGCGCACCGACACGTCGAGCGCGGAGGTGGGCTCGTCCGCGACGATCACCTGCGGGTCGAGCACCAGCGCGCGGGCGATCGCGACGCGCTGCCGCTGCCCGCCCGAGAGCTGACTGGGCAGGGCGTCGAGCGCGGAGGCGGGGAGCCCGACGAGCCCGACCAGGTCGCGCACCTTCCGCGACCGGGTCGCGGCGGTGCCGAGGCGGTGGACCTGCAGCGGGTCGAGCAGCGCGTCGCGCACCGTCATGCGGGCGTTCAGCGCGGTCGCGGGGTCTTGGAACACCACCGAGAGGATGCGTCCGAGGCGCTTGCGCACGGCGGGGGTGAACGAGCGCACGGGCTCGCCGTCGAACACGACCTGCCCGCTGGTGGGCTTCTCGAGTCCGATCAGCACCTTGGCCGAGGTCGACTTGCCCGATCCGGACTCGCCCACGATGCCGAGGGTCTGGCCGCGGCGCACCGTGAGGGAGACGCCGTCGAGCGCGTCGACGTAGCGCGGCCGGAACAGCGACGACGCCCGGGTCTTGTAGCGGACGTGCACGTCCTGCAGCTGGATGACGGGGTCGCTCATCGTCCTGCTCCGATCGCCTCGACGGGCGCATCGTCGGGATGCGCGGAGTAGTAGTGCTCTGTGCCCTCGATGTGCCGCCGCACGGGCTCCACACCCGCGTACCGGGCGGGGTCGGACGAGCGCGGCGCGAAGCGGTCGCCCGCGGGGAAGTCGCGTGGCGACGGCACGACGCCCGACACCTGGTGCAGCCGGTCGGATCCGGCCTCGATCGACAGCACGGCCCCCAGGAGGCCCTGCGTGTACTCGTGCACCGGCTGCGTGAGCACCTCGCGCGTGGTGCCCTGCTCGACCACCTGCCCCGCGTACATGACGGTGATGCGGTGCGACAGCTCCGCGACCAGGGCGAGGTCGTGGGATACGAACACGAGCGCGAAGCCGAGCTCGCGCTGCAGCCGCATCAGCAGTTCCACGACCTGCGCCTGCACGGTCACGTCGAGGGCCGTGGTGGGCTCGTCGGCGATCACCAGGCGCGGGTCGCGCGTGAGGGCCATGGCGATCAGCACGCGCTGCCGCTGACCGCCCGACAGCTCGTGCGGGTACGAGGCGAGGGTGCGCTGCGGGTCGAGCCCGACCAGCTCCAGCAGCTCCTCGGCGGTGCGGGTGCCGCCGCGCGAGGTCAGCTGCTTCATCTGCGAGCGGATCAGCATCGCCGGGTTCAGCGAACTCAGTGCGTCCTGGTAGACCATCGCGATGTCGTGTCCGCGGAGGGCGTTGCGCTCCCTCGGGGACATCTGCAGCAGGTCCTTGCCGTCGAACAGGATGCGTCCGCGGATGTCGGCCTTCGGGTCGAGCAGGCCCATGATCGCGAGCGAGGTGATGGACTTGCCGCAGCCCGACTCGCCCACGAGCGACATGGTCTCGCCGGGGCGCACGGTGAAGCTGACGTGGTCGACCACGTTCACGTCGCCGTGGCGCGGGAAGGAGATGCACAGGTCCTGCACCTCGAGCAGCGGGGCCTGGTCGCCCGTGTAGACGAGGCGGTCGGTGCGGTCGAGCTCGCGGGCGCGCAGCTCGGCCAGGCGCGCGGCGAGCGGCACGGCCTCGGCGGTGGGCACGAGCACGTCGGGCACGCCGCTGGGCACGGACAGGTTCACGGACGTGTCGACGGTGGGGATCACGTGCGTGTCGTCGGGGGCGGCCGCGGCCTCCAGCTCCTGCGTCGACTCCTCGGTGTTCGCGGCGTCCGCGGTGACCTTGCGGGCGCGCGGCGACACCATCGCGTCGGTCATGCCCTCGGACAGGATGTTGAGGCACAGGACCGTGATCATGATAAGGATGCCGGGGAAGAAGGTCGCCCACCACGCACCGCTCATGAGGAGGTTGCGGCCGGCGGCGATCACGTTGCCCCAGGACGGCTCGGGGTCGGGCACCCCGGCCTGGAGGAACGACAGCGATGCCTCGAACACGATCGCGTCGGCGACGAGCACCGTGGCGAACACGAGCACGGGGGCCATCGCGTTGCGGGCGACGTGCCGCACGATGATGCGCGGGGTGCCCGCTCCCATCACCCGCACGGCGGAGACGTAGTCCTCGCCGTACTGGTCCAGGATGTTGGCGCGAACGATGCGGGTCAGCTGGGGCACGTAGAGGAACGCGATCGTGAGGACCAGCACCGGGAGGGACTTGCCGAACACGGCCACGAACACGGCGGCGAGCGCGATGCCGGGGAACGACATGATGACGTCCATGACGCGCATCAGCGTCTCGGAGATCCACTTGGGCGCGGTCGCGGCGATCGTGCCGAGCACACAGGCGACGGCGAGGGCCACGAGGGTCGCGCCCAGGCCGATCACGAGCGAGTAGCGGGCGCCGTAGACCAGGCGCGAGAAGATGTCGCGGCCCTGACGGTCGGTGCCGAACCAGTGCTCGGGGCTCGGCGGCTGCACGGGGGTGCCCGAGGCCAGCGGGTCGTAGGGCGAGATCAGCGGCGCCAGGACGGCGGCCAGCGCGATGAGCGCGAGCACCGTCAGGCAGATGATCGAGCCGAGGGAGAGGCGGCCCCAGCGGAGGCCGGGGACGGAGAGTCGTTCCGTGAGTCTGCGTCGCATGTCACACCGCCCGGATTCGAGGATTGATGAGCACGTACAGGAGGTCGACGATGATGTTGATCACGACGAACGCGAGGGCGACCGCGAGCGTCACTCCCTGCACGAGGTTGGGTTCGTTGTTGGTGACGCCGTTGAGGATCAGCGTTCCCATGCCGGGGATCGCGAAGATGATCTCGATCACCACGGCCCCGCCGAGCAGGTAGCCGATGCGCAGGCCGAGCACGGTGACGGGGGTGATGAGGGCGTTGCGCAGCACGTTGCGGCCGACCACGATCACGCGGGGGATCCCGGCGCCGAGCGCGGTGCGCACGTAGTCGCGGTCGAGCTCCTCGACCATCGAGGTGCGTACGACGCGCGAGAGCTGGCCGATCACGGGGACGGCGAGGGCGACGGCGGGGAGCGTCATGCGGGCGAGCCAGCCCGACGGATCGGTCCAGAAGTCGGGCAGGGGGCCGGACGCCGGCAGCAGTCCGAGCCCGAGCGTGAAGAGCTGGATGAGCAGGATCGCGAGCCAGAACGAGGGCGTGGAGAGGGCGGCGACGCCGAACACGCGGATGACCTGGTCGGGCCAGCGGTCGCGGTAGACGGCGGCGAGCACACCGATCGCGAACGCCACGATCACGGCGATGAGCAGGCCGAGGAAGGTCAGTGCCAGGGTCACGGGGAACGCGCGGGCCACCTCGTCGATCACGGGCAGGCTGCGGGCGGAGTAGGTGCCGAGGTCGCCCTGCACGAGGCCGAACAGGAAGTTCACGTAGCGCACGAACAGCGGAAGGTTCAGTCCGTGCTCTTCGCGGTAGGCCTCGAGGGCTTCGGGGGACGCGGTCTCGCCGAGCGCGGTGCGCGCCGGGTCGACGGGCGAGAACGACATCACGAAGAAAACCAGGAACGTGATGCCGAGGATCATCAGCGGCAGCTGCAGCAGTCGCCGGCCGATGAGGCGGAGCGTGTTGGACACGTGCCGCTCCTTCCGGGTGGGGGTGGTGGCGGGGACGCGCTCTTCGGGCGAGCGCGCCCCCGCGGGGTGGGGCCGGGGCTACTTCGCCGCCACGCCGACGTCGAGGAACGACAGGCCGGTGGTGGGGACGGGCTGGAAGCCGACGAGCTCCTGGCTGCTCCAGGCGGTGGGCAGCTTGCGGTGGAACAGCGGGTACAGCACGGCCTGGTCGGAGATCAGGTCGAACGCCTGGTCCCAGGTCTTCTGCTGCTCGTCGCCCTCCTGGGTCACGGCGGTGTCGAGCAGCGTGCGCAGCTCGGCGTACTCCGGCGAGTCGGCCCAGGCGGTGCGCGTCTGGGTCCAGACGTTCTCGCCGTACCACCAGTTCATGAGCAGGTCGGGGTCGACGCCGAACACCGACGGGTCACCGGGGGCGATGGCGACGGTGTAGTCGCCGGAGTCGATCTTCTCGTACATCGACGCGGACTGGCTGATGTCGAGCGTGGTGTCGATGCCGATCGCGTCGAGCGACTCCTTGATGAGCGGGGCGACCTCCTTGACCCAGCCGGTGTCGGTCATGCGGAGCGTGATGGCGAGGTCGGAGACCCCGGCCTCGTCGAGCAGCTCCTTCGCCTTGTCGGGGTCGTAGGTGTAGACGGTGGACGCCTCGTGGTAGTTCGGGTAGTCCTCGGGCAGGAACGAGGTGGCGGGGGTGGCGTTGCCGAGCATGCCGGTCTCGATGATCTTGTCCATGTCGAGCGCGTAGTGCAGCGCCTGGCGCACGCGCACGTCGTCGAAGGGCGCGGCCTTCGTGTTGAACATCATGAACAGCAGGCCGAACGACTGCACGCTCTCCACGTCGGCGGAGGCGGCGAGCGCGTCGGCGTCGATGTAGGGCACGTCCTCGATGGCCTGCACGGTGCCGGTCGACATCGCGGTGACGCGGGCGGAGGCGTCGGCGAGCAGGTTCCAGTTCATGCCGGCGGCGAGCGCGGGGCGCGGGCCGTTGTAGTCGTCGTAGCGCTCGAAGACGAGCTTGTCCTCGGGCACCGCGGAGACCAGGGAGTACGGGCCGGATCCGACGGGGTTCGCGCCGAAGTCCTCGGGGTCGGCCTCGACCACGGCCTTCGGCACGATCTTGACGACGCCGAGGCGGTCGTCGATCAGCGAGAACGGGTAGTCGGTGGTGATGCGGACGGTGTCCTCGTCGACGGCGGTGACGGTGTCGATGAAGTCGACGAACGAGCGGAACAGCGAGTTGTTGGCCGGGTCGAGCACGCGCTCGTAGCTGAAGACCACGTCGTCGGCGGTGACCGGGTCGCCGTTCTGGAACGTGGCGCCCTCGCGGAGGTCGATCTCGTAGGTGGTGTCGTCGACCTTGGTCGGGAAGTCGGCGGCGAGCGCGGGGGCGGCCTCCTGCGTGACCGGGTCGAGGTCGACGAGGCCCTCGAAGATGTGCCAGTTGGCGGAGACCGTGACGGCGCCGGAGGCGACCATCGGGTCGAAGCTGCCGTTGAGCGTGTAGGAGATGCCGGCCTCGATGATGCCGTCGGGGTCGACCTCGCTCGCGGCGGGGCTCTCGTCCGGCGTGCTGGCGGCGCCGCCGCCGCAGCCGGCGAGGGCGAGGGACGCGGCGACCGTGCCGGCGACCGCCATCGCGAATCGACCCGCGCGGCGGCGGGTGATGTGTCGGTTCATGTGTGCTCCAGGGTGAAGGGGGGACATCTTGAGGACATCTGATGTCTGATGTACTCTAAACACACGTTCGATCAGATCACAAGAGTGAGATGATCGGAGCGTTTTCTGTCAGGCACGAGAGGGGCCCCATGAAGTCCACCACGGGGAGGGCATCGCGCATGCGCCGTGCCACGACGGCCGACCAGATCAAGCAGCTCATCCTCACGCGCGGGCTCACCCCCGGCGACCCGCTGCCCACCGAGGCCGAGCTGTGCGAGGAGCTCGACGTGTCGCGCTCCTCCGTCCGCGAGGCCATCCGCACGCTCTCCACGCTCGACATCGTCGACGTCCGCCACGGCCACGGCACCTACGTCGGCCCGATGTCGCTCGACCCGATGGTGGAGGCGCTCGTGTTCCGCGGCGTGCTCTCGCCCGAGGGGTCGCTGCAGGCACTGCGCGAGGTGGTGGAGGTGCGCCTCGCCCTCGACCTGTCGATGGCCGAGCGCGTGGTCGAGGCCGCCCAGGCACAGGAGGATCCGGAGCTGGACGAGCTCGTGGCCGACATGGTCGACAAGGCCGGGCGCGGCGAGTACTTCCTCGAAGAGGACAGGGCCTTCCACACGCGGCTGTTCGGCGCGATCGACAACCGCCTGGTCGGACAGCTCGTCGGCGCATTCTGGGACGTGCACACCGCGGTGCTCCCGCAGCTCGGCATCGCCCAGCCCGACGACATCACCCAGACCGCCCAGGCGCACGGCGACATGCTCGACGCGGCACGCGCCGGCGACGTGGAGCGGTACCGCCGGGCCGTGATCGAGCACTACCAGCCGCTGCAGCGCGTGCTCGCCACCGCGGAGGACGCACGGGCCTGACCCCGGAAGTCGGTAGTCTGACCTTCCCCCCACCGGAAAGAGGACTGCCATGTCCGTTGGACTGCTCGCCGTCGTCGACGACATCCTGAGCGCGGCCATGAAGGCCTCCGCCAAGGCCGCCGGCGTGGTGATCGACGACGCCGCCGTCACCCCGCAGTACGTGCAGGGCATCACGCCGGCGCGTGAGCTCCCGGTGGTGGGGAAGATCGCGCTCGGGTCGCTGGTGAACAAGTTCGTCATCATCATCCCGATCGCGCTGCTGCTCACGGCATTCGCCCCGTGGGTGCTCCCGTACCTGCTGATCCTGGGCGGCTCGTACCTGTGCTTCGAGGGCGCCGAGAAGGTGCTCGAGTGGTTCGGGGTGCAGCACGGTCATGCCGACGAGGGCGCGCGCGACGAGCGCAAGCTCGTGTTCGGCGCCATCCGCACCGACCTCATCCTGTCGACCGAGATCATGCTCATCTCGCTGGCCAGCCTCGACAAGGGCCTCGACGTCTGGTCGACACTGGCGATCCTCGCCGTGATCGCGCTGCTGATGACGGTGGCCGTGTACGGGGTGGTCGCGCTGCTGGTGAAGATCGACGACATCGGCCTGAAGATGGCGAAGAACCCGGTGCAGCGGGTGCGCCACACCGGCACCCGGATCGTGCGGTCGATGCCGGCCGTGTTCCGCTTCATCAGCGTGCTGGGCACGGTCGCGATGCTCTGGGTCGGCGGTCACCTGGTGCTGATCAACCTCGGCGAGGTCGGCCTGCACGCCCCCGCCGATCTGCTGCACGCGGTCGAGCACGCGCTCGAACCCCTCGGCGGCGTCATGGTGTGGATCGTCGACACCCTCATCTCCGCGATCGCCGGCCTCGTGTGGGGCCTCGTGATCGTCGGAATCGTGCTGGGCATCGCGCGCCTCTTCGGCAAGAAGCCGAGCTTCCACGAGGGCGAGATTTCCCCCGCCGACGTCCACGCCTGAGCGCGTCGCACCCGGGGAGACCGGTTGCGCCAGGGGATGTTCGGGGTGAAATGTTAGATTTCACCGATGCGCCCACGTCCGCCGTCGCCGATCACCGTCACCTCCTTCGCTGCAGACCGGTGGTTCCGGGCGCAGGGGCTCCCCACCTTCGTGCCCTGGCGTCGCTGGTTCCATGACATCGTGCCGCGGTCGGCGCCGCTCATCGCCGCCGCATCCGTCTACTGGACCCTCGCGGGCGACGGGATCGACGACTTCTCGTTCGCCCTGCACCTGCTCGTGGAGACCAAGGACGGCACGGGCCTCGCGTTCGCGATCCTCGCCGCGCTGCTGACCAGTCTCGTCCTCGCCTGGGCGGGGTTCGCCGTGGCGCGGGTCACGCTCCGCCGCCTGCGCGGGGTTCGACGCACGGCGGCCGCGATGGTGGTCATCGCTCTCTGCGCTGCCGGCGTGATGCTCGAAGGAGGCGTCACCGAGGGCGCGCCCGCAGCGCCGGTCGCGGAAGCCCTCTCGATCGTCGCGGGGAGCGTGCTGCTGGTCGCGTTCGGCGGCGGCGCGCTGCTGTCGTGGGCGACGAGGCTCGCAGCCCGCAACCTCGCCGCGATCGGGCACATGGCGACCATCGCACTTCCCGTCATCCTCATGCTCGTGCTGTTCGCGTTCTTCTCGGTCGAGGTCTGGCAGATGGCATCCGTGCTGTCGTGGTCCGCGCTCGGGCTCCTGGCACTGGTGGTGGCCGCGCTCGCCGGCGCGGTCGTGCTGCAGGTGAGCGCGACCGAGGTCGACCCGGCGACGCTCGCGCTCACCGTCGACGAGGAGCGCGACCTGCTGCGGGGCACACCGGCCGAGGGTCGCCCGGCGTCGACGGATCCGGCGTCGACCGTCGGCCGTCCGCAGCGGATCAACATGCTGCTCGCGATGACCCTCGCGCACCTCGTCCAGGCGGCCGTCTTCGCTCTGCTGCTCGCCGTGCTGCTCGTTCTCATCGGGGCGATCGCCGTTCCTCCGGATCTCGCGCAGACCTGGCTGGGTGATCGCACGTCGGTGCACGCGCTCGTGGTACAGCCGCTCGTGGTGCAGGGCGTGGCACTTCCGCTCACGGTCAACCTCCTCAAGGCGGCGACGCTGGTCGCCATCGTCTCGGCGCTGCCGTTCGTGTTCTCGGCCGTAAGCGAGAGCCGCTACCGCGCCCGCTTCTCGGAACCGATCGTGGCCGACATGCGACGCGCGATCCTCGTCCGCGCTGCGCTGTCCGACTCCGAGCGCATCGGCTGACCGCCAGGGCCACGGCAGGTCGCCCGGGCGCTGCGCTTCGCCCCCCGCGGGCCGCGCCGAATCCGTCGGCCTCGACCCCGCGGGCCTGTTCCCCACCCTGTCCATGACGCGATGAGCTGGTCACCCCCGATAGAGTGCGGAACGTGACTGCATCCCCGTCTCGACCCTGCTGGTGAGCACCCCATGACCGCCGTGCAGCTCAGGCCAGCCCACGATGCCGACCTCGACACGATCACCGAGATCCACAACCACGCCGTCGTGCACACCACGGCGATCTGGAACGAGGAGGCGGTGGACCGCGCCGACCGCGCCGCGTGGCTCGCCGACCGGACCGCCCGCGGGTACCCGGTGATCGTCGCCGCCGACGACACCGGCGTGCTCGGCTACGCGTCGTACGCGCAGTGGCGGCCGCACAGCGGCTACCGGCTCACGGTCGAGCACTCCGTCTACGTGCGGGGTGATCAGCGCGGCCGCGGCATCGGCCGAGCGCTCATGGAGGAGCTCATCGCTCACGCGCGCACCGCCGGGATGCACGTGATGATCGGCGGGGTGGAGAGCGGGAACGCGGCGTCGATCGCGCTGCACGAGCGCCTCGGCTTCCGCGAGGTCGGACGCATGCCGCAGGTCGGCGCGAAGTTCGGCCGCTGGCTCGACCTCAGCATGCTGCAGCTCGTGCTCGACGACCGCCCCTCGCCCGACGCGCGCCCCGGCACCGAGGACTGACGCCGGTGGACCTGCTGCAGTGGCTCGTCGACGCCTTCGATTCGCAGTGGCTGCTGCCGGGCGGGCAGACCCTGCTGGTGCGCGAAGTGGTGGGCAACGCGTTCGGGCTGGCGAGCGCGCTCGGCGGCATGCGGCGCAAGGTGTGGGCGTGGCCGGTCGGCATCGTCGGCAACCTGCTGCTGCTGACCGTGTTCCTCGGTTCGGCGCTCAGCCCCGCCCCCTCGCTCCCCCACCTGCTCGGCCAGGCCGGCCGGCAGGTCATGTTCATCGCCGTCGCGGTGTACGGCTGGATCCGCTGGCGCAACGCCGAGGGCGGCCGCGTGGTGCCGCGGTGGGCGCCGAGGAGGGCCCGCGTCGGAATCGTGCTGGTGATGATCGTCGGCACGGTCGCGCTCACCCCCGTGTTCCGCGCGCTCGGGTCGTGGGAGCCGGTGTGGGCCGACGCCTGGACGTTCGTCGGCTCGCTCCTGGCCACGTACGGCATGGCGAAGGGGTGGACGGAGTTCTGGCTCATCTGGATCGCCGTGGACGTGGTCGGCGTGCCGCTGCTGTTCAGCTCCGGCTACTACGCGACCGGCCTCATGTACGTGTTCTACGGCGTGTTCACCGCGGTCGGGTTCGTGATCTGGTGGCGGGCGCAGCGCCGTGCCGACCACGGGATCGAGATCCTGCCTCCCGACCCCAGCCCCCGACGCCTCGACGAGGACGCCCTCTGACCTCGTTGCGACGTCGACGACCGCTGACCCTGACCGCCGCCCTCGCGATTGTTTCGGTGCGTGTCGGCGGTGCTCGACCGCGGCCCCGTGTGTCCCGTTTCATGGGTCGCATGACCCGACAGATCCGCTTCAACGCCTTCGACATGAACTGCGTCGCCCACCAGTCGTCCGGGCTGTGGCGGCACCCCGACGACCGGTCGCGGCAGTACAACACGATCTCGTACTGGACCGAGCTGGCGACACTGCTGGAGAGCGCGACCTTCGACGGCATCTTCATCGCCGACGTGCTCGGCACCTACGACGTGTACGGCGGCACCAACGAGGCCGCGATCCGCAACGGCGCCCAGGTGCCGGTGAACGACCCGATCCTGCTGGTGAGCGCGATGGCCGCCGTGACCGAGCACCTCGGCTTCGGCATCACGGCCGGCACGGCGTTCGAGCACCCCTACCCGTTCGCACGGCGGCTCAGCACGCTCGACCACCTCACGCAGGGCCGCATCGGCTGGAACGTCGTCACCGGCTACCTCCCCAGCGCCGCCCGCAACATGGGCCAGGAGGATCAGCTCGGTCATGACGACCGCTACGACCACGCCGACGAGTACGTCGAGGTGCTGTACAAGCTGTGGGAGGGGTCGTGGGAGGACGACGCCGTGGTCGAGGACCGCGAGCGCGGCATCTTCACCGACCCCGCCAAGGTGCACCCGATCCGGCACGAGGGCGCCCACTTCCGTGTGCCGGGCATCCACATCTCCGAGCCGTCGCCGCAGCGCACCCCCGTCATCTACCAGGCCGGTGCGAGCCCCCGCGGCGTGCGGTTCTCGGCCGAGAACGCCGAGGCGATCTTCGTCGCCGCCCCGTCGAAGGAGGTGCTGGCCGGCACCGTGAAGCGCATCCGCGACGCCCTCGAGGCGGCGGGACGCGACCGCTACGACGCCCGCATCTACACGCTGCTGACCGTGATCACCGCGGCCACGAGCGAGGAGGCGACCGCGAAGTACGCGGAGTACCTGTCGTATGCGAGTCCCGAGGGGGCCCTCACGTTCATGTCGGGCTGGATGGGCGTCGACCTGTCGCAGTACGGCGAGGACGAACCCGTGGGGAACGTGGAGTCCAACGCGATCCAGTCGGTGCTCCAGCACCTGAAGGAGGAGGCGGATCTCGGCCGGGAGTGGACGGTCGGCGACTTCGGGCGGCACAACGCCATCGGCGGACTCGGACCCACGGTCGTCGGCTCGGGCGAGGAGATCGCCGACGAGCTGCAGTCGTGGGTGGAGCAGACCGACATCGACGGCTTCAACCTCGCCTACGCGGTCACGCCCGGCACGTGGCAGGACGTGATCGAGCACGTGATCCCGGTGCTGCGCGAGCGCGGCGCGTACCCCGAGGAGTACACGCCCGGCACGCTGCGCCACAAGCTCCACGGGCGCGGCGACCGCGTGCAGGACACGCACCGCGCCGCGCAGTACCGCGTGGGGGCGGCGGCGCGGGCCTGAGCGGCGTCAGTCGGCGTCGCGGGCGAACAGGTTCCGCAGCACGAGGAACACCACGACGGCCACGACCGCGACGATCGCGAGCTTCGCGATGAACCACAGCACCGAGAACAGGGCGCTGACGATCCACCACGCGATCACGACCGCGAGGATCACGCCGAGCACGGTCCAGATGTTCTTGGTCATACGTCCAGCCTAGGGGCGCTGGCCGCGGGATCCTCCCCTCCCGGACCGCCGGCTCCGGCGGGCGTCGCGGCGTTCGCGCCGCCCGCGCGGTC
>NZ_SSDO01000262.1:0-2823 GCF_004794395.1 Microbacterium sp. K41
AAGGTAGTGCCCGCCGCCGGATGGGAGCGCCGCCCGATGAGCGCCGCGACGCCGCCGCCGATCGCGCCGAACAGGTGCCCCTGCCACGAGACGCCGTCGGCCACGCCGATCACGCCCGCGAGCATCGTGCCGCCGTAGACGCCGATCACGACCACGGCGATCACGGCGTAGAGGATGCGATGGGCGACGCGCCCCGGCGCGAACACGCGCATCACGACGTAGCCGAAGTAGCCGAACACCAGGCCTGAGGCGCCGACCGTGAGCGTGCCTGGAGCGTTCACGACCCAGGTGCCGACCCCGCCGATGACCGCGACGATCACGGTGACGGCCCAGAAGCGTCGCGCCCCCTCGACCGCGACCAGGCAGCCGAGCACGAGGAACGGCACCGAGTTGGCGATGAGGTGCGCCCAGCTCGCGTGCAGCAGCGGGGCGAGGATGATGCCGCTGAGCCCCGACAGGTCCCACGACCGCAGACCGAAGCCCGTGAACGATCCGGGCAGCACGGCATCGGCGAACTGCACGAGCCACATCACCGCCAGCAGCAGCACCGGCGAGGCGAAGCGGGCGAGCGGATGCGGCGGCCGCGAAGGAGGGGGGACGGTCACCGCTCGATTGTCGCAGGCCCGTCCGACGAACGCCTGTGTACCGGGCCCGGCAAAAGAAAAGACCCTCCGCGCACCCAGCAGAGCCCGGTTACCCTTGCTGCGTTTCCGCCCTGGGGGAATTGGCCTGGATGCCGCCACGCGGAGAGCCGTCGTCCACTCTACCCGACCAGCGGCGGGGCGACGAACCCCCGCGGGCATGGTCCCGCACGCCGCGCGGAGCGTACGATCGATTCACGCGCATCGTTGCGTCGACGTGAGAGGGATCGCATGCCTGAGAACGCCCCCCTGACCCCGGTCACGATCGACGCCGAGCGATTCGCCGCCCAGACGGCGGCGATTCTCGGCTCGATCAGCCAGGTCATCGACGGCAAGCCCGACGCCGTACGCAGCGCGCTCGTGTGCCTGCTCGCCGAGGGCCACCTGCTCATCGAAGACGTGCCGGGCGTCGGCAAGACGATGCTCGCCCGCGCACTGGCCGCGAGCATCGACGCCACGGTCCGCCGCATCCAGTTCACGCCCGACCTGCTGCCCGGCGACGTCACGGGCGTGTCGGTGTACAACCCGGTCGACCGGGAGTTCGAGTTCAAGCGGGGCGCCGTGTTCGCCCACATCGTGATCGCCGACGAGATCAACCGCTCCTCCCCCAAGACGCAGTCCGCGCTGCTGGAGGCCATGGAGGAGGGCCAGGTCACGGTCGACGGCTCCACGCACCGCCTGCCCGACCCGTTCCTCGTGGTGGCGACGCAGAACCCGCTGGAGATGGAGGGCACCTACGCCCTCCCCGAGGCGCAGCGCGACCGCTTCATGATGCGCATCTCGATGGGCTACCCCGACCCGGGCGCGGAAGCCCTCATGCTGCGGCAGCGCGACGTGGTGAACCCGCTCGCCACCGTGACGCCCGTGGCCGACGCCGCGTCCGTCGCGCAGCTCATCGCGTGGGCGCGGGCCGTGCACGTGGCCCCGGCCCTGGAGGAGTACGCGGTCGCACTCGCCCAGGCCACCCGCTCCGACCCGAGCCTGCATCTCGGTGCCAGCCCCCGCGCCACCCTCCAGCTCGTCCGTGCGGCGAAGGTGTGGGCGGCCCTCGACGGCCGCGACTACGTCATCCCCGACGACATCACGTCGCTGCTCCTCCCCGTGTTCGCCCACCGCCTGCTCCCCGCGCGCGGCGCCCATCGCGCCGGAGCCCAGCCCATCGAGGCCGCGCTCACGCAGATCGCCGAGCGCGTGCGCGTCCCGGTCGCCACCCGCTCCTGAGACCCCCGCCATGCGACGACGCCGCCTCCTCACCCGCCGGGGCACCGGCACGCTCGTCGCGGCGTTCGGCTGCCTGGTCGCGGCGAACGTGCTCGGCGCGCGCATCCTCCTCTTCATGGCCGTGTTCCTGGCGGCCCTCACCCTGTTCTCCGCGCTGGCGGTGCGGCTGCCACGGCGCTCAGGGACGGTCGCGCGACAGATCTCGACCGACCTGCTCACGGTGTCGGAGGCCTCGCGGGTCACGGTGCGCTTCACGCTGCGGGCGCTGCGGGTGCCGCACGGCCTGTGGCATGACGTGCTGCCCGACGCGGTCGCCGGAGACTCCAGCGGCGAGTACCCCGCCGAGACCGCGCAGCTGAGCTACCTCATCACGGGGGTGCGGCGCGGCGTCTGGCCGCTCGGCCCCCTCATGCTCCGCACGGTCGACCCGTTCGGACTCGCGCAGCGGGAGCAGGCGTTCGGCGACACCCGGACCATCACGGTGGTGCCGGAGGTGTTCGCCCTCACGCCGCTCGCCGTGCGCATCGGGGCAGCGGGAGGGACGGCCCACACCTCGTCGACCCGCCTCGGACAGGGCAGCGACAACCTGTCCCCCCGCGGCTACGCCCCCGGCGACTCCATGCGCCGGATCCACTGGCGGGCCACGGCCCACCGCGGCGAGCTGATGGTGCGCCAGGAGGAGGAGGAGTCCAGCCCCGACGCGCTGGTCGTCCTCGACCGGAGCTCCGGTCGCTGGGACCCGCAGGGCGACGCCGCCGACCCGGCCTTCGAGTCCGCGGTGTCGCTGTGCGTCTCGGCCGCCCTGCACCTCGCCGCCGAGGGCTACAGCGTCGACGTGATCGACACCGCGGGCACGCTGCTCGGCGCGCTCCGCGGACACGAGGACGACCGCGACGGCCTGCTCGTCGCACTCGCCCTGGTGACCCCGCGCGGCGAGGCCCGGGAGCTCGCGGCTCTCGTC
>NZ_SSDO01000263.1:0-2837 GCF_004794395.1 Microbacterium sp. K41
CGTCGCCGAGCACGAGGTGCAGCAGGATCCGCGGGCGGCTGAGGGCCTGGCGTGCGTGGGGTGTTGCGCCCTCGCGTCCCCGCATCCTGGCGAAGGACTCCAGGCGTTCGAGCCCGCCCGCGGCGTCGCCGTCGTGCAGCGCGATCCACGCCTCCACGGCGGCCATGGTCGTCCAGTGCTCGCTCGTCGCCCGGTGGGGGAGGAACGCCCGTACGTGCTGTTTCGCGGCGTGGAGGTCGCCGTCCTCGACCGCGAGCATCGCCTCGGCCACGCGGTAGAACGTGCCGCGGTAGCCGTCGAGCAGCTCCTGGCTGTGACCGCCGTCGCGGAGGAGGCCGACGAAGTGCCGCGCCTCCGGGAGGTCTCCGGCCCTGGCGTGGATACCGGCGAGCAGGCTCATGGCGTGGCACCCGTTGCCGGTGCCCTGCGCACCGGCGAGAGCCGCAGCCTCCTCCAAGAGCCCCACCGCCTGTTCGCGGCGGCCTCCGTAGTACAGCGACAGCGCGAGGTGGGTGCACAGCAGCGGCATCTCCCGGGCGTAGCGGTGCCACTCGCTCTCGGGGGTCTCCGTGAACAGCGCGAGGGCACGGGCCGCGACCTGTCCCGCCCGGTCGGGCATGCCGATGACCCGCAGGGCCGCGCTCTCGGCCGTCCAGATGAAGAGGCGCTCGGTCGCCGAGAGGCGGGTCTTCCGCCCGTTCGCTGCCGAGACCGCCAGGCGCAGGAGCTGGAGTCCGCGCAGGCGGCGCAGCCGGTTGGCGTTGAGGCAGATGCCGAGGAGCATCGCCACGAGCGGCTCCTGCTTGAGGCGTGCGATCGGGAGGTCGCCGAGCAGTCGCACGACCGCCCTGCCGTCGTGGTCGAGCAGGTGGCTCCATCCCGACATGATCACGTGTGCCGCGAGGGCGAGGTCGTCCTCCTCCACGGCCAGACGCAGCCCCTCGAACGGAGCGCCCCGCCGCACGGCGCCCTCCACTGCGAGGCGCCGCAACCGGGGGATCTCGGCCGGGTGTGTGCGGCGGAGCTCGCGGCGCAGCAGGGTGCGGGCGTGCGGGGCCAGCCGGAACAGGCGGGGCTCACCGGGCTCCCAATGCCCGAAGCCGAACACCTCGGATTCCTCGAGGGCGTGCACGATGTCGGGGTTGCCCGTCAGTGCGGCAGCGAGGGGGGTGTCGACGGCGTCGGTGATGCTGAGCCGGACGAGATCGTCGAGGGTCCGCTCGGCGAAGTCGTCCCGCTCGATGCGAGCCCGGAGGTAGTCCTCGATCGTCGCGGATGCCGCCTCGACGACGGCCGACCCGCCCCCGTGCAGGGCCGCCGCCCGGACGGCCGCGGGGAAGCCGCCCGTCGCCTCCTGGATCGCCCGGACCGTGTCATCGTCGACGGCGGGGTCGAGCATCGCGCGGATCTCGTCGTGGTCGAACATGAGCTCCTGCGGGCCGAGAAGCACGGTGTCGATCACCAGCCGCAGCCCGGCGCTGTCGAAGGGACTGGGCCGGTTGGTCGCGACGACGAGTCGCACGAGCGGGAGCGCGGCGATCGTGCGACACAGGTCGAACACGCTCTCGCGGTCGAGCGCGGCGGCGTCGTCGAGCACGATCACCAGCGGCTCCGTGAGCGGGCACAGATGCTCGGTGACCGCGGCCCACAGCTCCCCGGGTGACTCCGTCGAGGGGTCTGCGGAAGCCCTGCCCTCTGGCGCCTGTTCGCGAAGGGCGCGCAGCAGCGCCAGCGCGAGGTCGGAGCTGCTCTCACGCCCGGGGGTCACGGTGAGCCAGACCACGCGGGACGAGGTGACGAACGCCCAGCCGACCACCGCGGTGGTCTTGCCCGAGCCCGATGCCCCGCGGAGCAGCGTGAGCGGGGTGTCCGTCTCGAGGGCTGCGTTGAGCCGCGGTCGCCCGATCACGTTCGTCGAGACGCGCGGCAGATGCCTGCTCTCACGCGCGACGGAATCCGTCATGTCCCCTCCCCAGGTCCCCGCCTCCACAATATTCCGAAATGACGATCGGGCGGGTGACATGACGCCGCGGCGACGTCGGTGATCGGCCGGCCGCCGTGGCCTCTAGGCTCGGAGACGTGGCGGACGGGCGGGCGAAGACGGTGCGACGCGTGCCGACCAGCGCCCTGCTGGTGAGTGCGGCGCTCGGTGCGATCCAGGCGCTCGTGTTCCTCGCGGTCGTTCCCGTCACCGGAGTGCTCGCGGCCGCCTCGCCCCCGGCCTACGCCCTGGTCGCCGCCGTGCACACGGCCCTGCCGTTCCTGGCGCGCGTGGTCACGCGCACGCCGGGCGCCGCCACGCTGACGGCGTTCGTGGCCGGGGCGCTCACGGTCGCGGTGTCGCCGATCGGACCACTCGGGCTGGTCCCGCTCCTGCTCGGCGGTCTGGTGCTCGACCTCGTGCTTCCGCTGCGGCGCGACGCTCGGGTGGGCGCCGGGCGGATCCTGGCGGCCGGGGCCGTCGCGGGGATCGCGCTGTTCCTGGTCGCGCTGCCGGTGTTCTCGCCGGAGCACCTGGTGCCCGCGGTGCTCGTGGCGACGCTGGCCGCGCGCGTGGTCGGGGAGGTCGCGGTCGCCGGGGTCGTGATCGCGGCGCGGAGGCTGCTGGCCCGCGCGGGCGTCGTCCGCTGAACACGCCCCGAATACCTATACCCCCTGCGGGTAGTATCGGGGCATGACCGATCGACGGGCGCTGCGCGGGGCACTGCTCGCGGTGGTGCTCGCGGGCGGAGTGCTGCTCGGGCTGCTCGGCATGCACGCGCTCGGGTTGCACGGCACCGCCGGGGCGCACGGCCCCGGTCACGCCGCGGTCGTCGCGACGGTGTCCCAGGGCGACG
>NZ_SSDO01000264.1:0-4162 GCF_004794395.1 Microbacterium sp. K41
CGCGGGCTGCGGACGCGCGGGCTGCGGACGGGCGGGCTGCGGACGGCGGGCTGCGGACGGCGGACGGGCGGGCTGCGGGCGGGGCTGCGTCCGTGTGGGTCAGCGGGACTCGGGAGGGATGCCGCGGACGACCGGGGGCGCATCGGGGTGATGGCCGTACGCGCGGCCGTCGCGCGCGTCGCCCGTCTCCTGCCGCTCACCGAGAGGATCGTGTGCCGCGGGGTCGGTGCCCTCGTCCGTCGCGTCGGGTGCCTGATCCGGCGCCGTCGCGTACAGCTCGGTGAGGTGACGGTACGACCGCGTGAAGAACGCCAGCGTCGCCGCGACGACCATGATCAGTCCGGCGAACAGGCAGATGAGGGCGATGCCGCGCGCCTCGCCCTCGCCGAGCAGCCACTCCCACTGCCGCTGCCCCTCGGCGGTGTCCATGTACGGGATCACGACGTACTCCGCGATCGGCGCGATGAGGAAGGCCGTGATCGGGGCGGCCGCGGCCTCCATCGCCGCCGCCGTGCCGAACACCCGCCCCTGTCGCGTGAACGGCACGACCTTCTGGATGACCGTCTGCTCGGCGGCCTCGACCGGAGGGACCAGCGCCATGTACACCCACATGCCCAGCACGTACAGCGGCCACCACTCGCGCAGCATGAAGATCGCGCCGAGGAGTCCCATCGCGATCACCACGAGCAGCATCGTGCGCACCGGTTTCTTGCCGAGGCCGAACTTCGCGACCAGCCCGCCGCCGATGAGGAAGCCCGTGGAGGAGAACGCGAGCGCGAAGCCCCACATCTGCGCATCGAACAGCGTGAGGCCGTACGGGTCCATGAGCGCCATGTAGACGCCGCCGATGAGGTTGTTGAACGTGGAGAACACGATGAGGGCGAACAGCCCGGGTGCCTGCCGGATGGCCTGCACGCTGCCGCGGAAGTCGACCGCGCTCTTTGCCTCGGGGTCGACCTCCGGCTCGGACTCCGGGATGCGGATGAACAGCAGGTGCGCGAAGGTGAGCGCCATCGCCACGATCGCGATCCCCAGCGTCCACCCCATGCCGAGGAACCCGATCGACAGGCCGGAGAACACGCTCGTGACCAGGAACGCGATGCCCTGCACCGTGCCCACCAGGCCGTTCGCGTTGGCCCGCTTCTCCTCGGGCACCAGCAGTGTCACCGTGGTGGACAGCGCGATGTTGCGCAGCTGCTCGATCACGCCGCCGAACAGGATGATGCCCGAGAACAGCCAGAACCACGGGCCGCCCAGGTCGAGAAGCGCCGCCTCGGGCTGCCACACGTAGAGCACGCCCGCGATCAGGAACGCCACCGCCGAGATGACGCTCGACAGCAGCATGACCCGGTGCTTGCGGTGCCGGTCGACGATCGTGCCGAAGAACATCGCGAAGAACGCGACGAACAGCATGTAGGCGCCGCCGATGATCCCGGTGGCCAGCACCGACCGCGTCTCGATGTACACCCAGAACGTGAGGGCGAACCAGAGGAAGCTCGTCGTCACGTTGGCGATCAACGTGTTGACGAGGACGTTCGCGAAGGCCGTCTTCGCCGCGGTGCGCTCCATGGGTTCGAGGGTAGGGCGGGGCTCGGACATCCGGTAGGGGAACCGCGATTAGGCTTGACCGGTGAGCATCCCCCATGACCCCGCTCTGCGGGGCTTTGCCAGCGACAACTACTCCGGCATCCACCCCGAGGTCCTCGCCGCGATCGCCGCCGCGAACGGTGGCCACCAGGTGGCGTACGGCGAAGACGCCTATACCGCCCGCCTGCAGGAGGTCTTCCAGCAGCACTTCGGCGAGGGCGTCCAGGCGTTCCCGGTGTTCAACGGGACCGGCGCGAACGTCACCGGCCTGCAGTCGATGCTGCCGCGCTGGGGTGCCGTGATCGCCGCATCGACCGCGCACATCAACGTCGACGAGGGTGGCGCGCCCGAGAAGATCGGCGGCTTCAAGCTGCTCACCGTGCCCACCGACGACGGCAAGCTCACCACCGAGCTCATCGACCGCGAGGCGTGGGGCTGGGGCGACGAGCACCGCGCGCAGCCGCTGGTCGTGTCGATCACGCAGTCCACCGAGCTCGGCACCCTCTACACGGCCGACGAGATCCGCACGATCGCCGACCACGCGCACGAGCGGGGCATGAAGCTGCACCTCGACGGCGCCCGGCTCTCCAACGCGGCCGCCGCACTCGACCTCCCGCTGCGCGCCTTCACGCGCGACGTCGGCGTGGACGTGCTGACATTCGGCGGCACGAAGAACGGCGCCATGCTCGGCGAGGCCATCGTGGTGCTGAACCCCGCCGCCGCCGACGGGCTGCCCTACGCCCGCAAGTTCAACATGCAGCTGTCGTCGAAGATGCGCTTCGTCTCGGCGCAGCTGATCGCGCTGCTCGAGGGCGACCTGTGGCTGCGCAACGCCCGGCACGCGAACGCCATGGCCGCCCGGCTCCGCTCCCGCATCGAGGCGGGGCTCGCCGACGGTTCCGTCGCCGGTGTCGAGTTCACCCAGCCCACCCAGGCCAACGGCGTCTTCGCGACGCTGCCCGAGGGCGTTGCCGACCGGCTGCGCGACGTGTTCCGCTTCTACGACTGGGACGCGGCCCGGCGCGAGGTGCGGTGGATGTGCGGCTTCGACACCGAGGAGTCCGACGTGGACGCCTTCGTCGACGCGCTCGGACGCCTCACCACCGCCTGAGCGGTCTCAGTCGTCGACCACGCGCGTGAACTCCTCGCGCGTGGTGCGCAGGTGCGCGCGCATCGCCGCATCGGCGGCGTCGGCGTCGCCCCGCCGCACGGCATCGAGGATGCGCTCGTGCGCGTGCCAGCTGGACTCCTTCACGAAGTCGAAGCTCATCAGGTCGACGGGCTCGAACATCCGCACGCGCGCCTCTTCCACCGCGTCGCGCACGAACGTGTTACCCGACGCCGCGGCGAGCGCGAGATGGAAGTGCGTGTCGGCGATGCGGGACTCGGCCTTGGTGGCCGCCCCCGCCAGCTCGCTCTGGGCGAGGGCCATCGCCTCCAGATCCGCCGTGCTGCGCCGCGCCGCCGCGAGCGCCGCCCCACCGGACTCGACGATCTCGCGGAACTCGGTGAGCTCGCCGATCTCGGCCGAGCGCGTGCGCACCTCGTCGCGGATGAGCCGCGGATCCAGCGCCGCGTCCTGGACGATCGCCCCGCCGGACGCGCCCCGGGTGATGACGATCTGGCCGCTCCCCTCCAGGATGCGCAGCGCCTGCCGCAGCGTCTCGCGCGAGACGCCGAGCTGCTCCGCCAGACGCCGCTCCGGAGGCAGGCGGTCGCCGGGGCGGATGCGGCCGAGCGCCATCTCCCGGCGCAGGAACCCCGCCACGGCCTGATAGCCCGACACGGGGTGCAGCACGGCGCGGGAGAAGTCGTGCGGCGCGTCGTCACGCTCGCCCATGGCCACTCCTCCGGTCAGAGGGGAAGACCGGCGCGGTCCGTGCCGACGACCTGCTTCCCCGTGAAGAAGTCAAGCACATCGTCGTCGCCGTGCCCGCCCAGGCCGCTCGCGCCGAAGAAGCTCTGCGCGGAGGCCGGCGACATGTCGAGCACACTCGTGCCGTTGACCTTCACCTCGCCCGCGACCAGGCGGGTGCCCAGCGCCGCGGCCCCCTCCTGATCCGCCCCGAACACGTAGCCGGCGAGCCCGACCTGGCCGGTGTTCGCCAGGCGCACGGCCTCGTCCTCGTCGTCGTAGCCGCCCACGAGCAGCATCGGCCCGAACACCTCGTCCGCGAGCCCCGGGCCGTCGAGCACCGCCACCGTGGGGGCGAAGAACCATCCCCGTTCCGGCACCGCGGACACCCGCAGCAGCTCGGCGCCGGCGGCCGCCAGCCGGTCCCGCTGGTCGTCGAGCTCGTCCCGCCGGGCGGCGAAGGCCACCGGGCCGACCTCGGTCGCGTCGTCGAGGCTGGATCCGATGGTCCGGCGGGCGAACGCCGCGATGAGCAGACGGGCCAGCTCGTCGCGCCGGGCGCGGTCGACCAGCACACGACGCGGAGCCTCGCACCACTGCCCCGACAGCTTCAGGACGCCGTCGGCGAGCGCCTCCGCCGCCTGCTCCAGGTCGGCGTCGGCCCGCACGATCGCGGCGGTGTTCGAGCCGAGCTCCAGCTGCAGCCGGGCGAACCGGGGC
>NZ_SSDO01000026.1:0-2374 GCF_004794395.1 Microbacterium sp. K41
CGCGAGATCGCCGACGCCGCGCACGCTGCGGGCGCCGTGCTCGTGGTGGGCACCGACCCCATCGGCTACGGCGTGCTCGCGCCGCCCGCGCTCGCCGGAGCCGACATCGTCACGGGCGACATCCAGTCGCTCGGCCTGCACCAGTGGTTCGGCGGAGCCCACGGCGGCTTCATCGCGGTGCACGACGACCCCCGATTCGTGATGGAGATGCCGTCGCGCCTGTTCGGTCTCGCCACCACCGACGTGCCCGGCGAGTACGGGTTCGGCGACGTCGCCTACGACCGCACCTCGTTCGCGCACCGCGAGGAGGGGAAGGAGTGGGTCGGCACGGCCGCCGCGCTCTGGGGCATCGCCGCCGGGGTGTACCTGTCGCTGATGGGACCCGCCGGGATGGCCGAGCTGGGGGAGGTGCTGCTCGCCCGCACCCGCTACGCGCAGCAGTCCCTGTCCGCGCTGCCCGGGGTCACGCTCGACGACGACGCCGTGCACCTGCGTGAGTTCACCGTCACGCTGCCCGTGCCGGCCGCCGAGGTCGTGTCCGCCCTCCGCGCCCAGGGCATCGAGCCCGGCGTGGTCGTGGACGAGCACCGCCTTCTCGTCTGCGTGACCGAGCTCACGTCCCAGTCCGACATCGACCGTCTCGCGTCCGCGCTCGCCGCGGTCGTCGCCCCCGAGCTCGCAGAGGAGCAGAACCGATGAGCCTCCCCGTCGCCCCCAAGCCGGCACTCCGCCGCTTCCAGCAGGCCCGATGGGACGAGCCGATCGTCTTCGAGCTCTCCACCCCGGGCGAGCGCGGCGTGCTCGTCTCGGCCGTGGAGCCCGAGGTGCGCAGCGCCGTGGGCGACGTGGTCGCCGACCTGCCGCCCGCCCTGCGCCGCCCCGCCGCTCCCGCGCTGCCCGAGATGGGGCAGATGCGCGTGCTCAAGCACTACCTGCGCCTGTCGCAGGAGAACCTCGGCGCCGACTTCAACGTCGACATCGGTCAGGGCACCTGCACCATGAAGTACGCGCCCAAGATCAACGACCAGCTCGCCGGCACCCCGCAGCTGGCCGCGATGCACCCGCATCAGGACCCGGCCGACGCGCAGGGCGTGCTGGAGATCGTGTGGCGGCTGGAGCGGATGCTCGCCGAGATCTCCGGCATGGACGAGGTCTCGCTGCACACGCAGGGCGGCTCCGCGGCGATCTGGTCGAACATCGCGATGATCCGCGCCTACCACGAGGCGAACGGCGAGGCGGAGCAGCGCCGGGAGGTCATCACCACGATCTTCAGCCACCCCTCGAACGCGGCAGCCGCGAAGGCCGCCGGCTACGAGGTCATCACGGTGTATCCCGACGCCGACGGCTACCCGTCGCTCGACGCGCTCAAGGCGGCGCTGTCCCCGCGCACGGCGGCCATCATGGTCACGAACCCCGAGGACACGGGCATCTACAACCCCGCGATCCGCGAGTGGGTCGACGCCGCGCACGCCGTGGGCGCCCTCGCCTCGTACGACCAGGCGAACGCGAACGGCATCCTCGGCATCACCCGGGCCCGCGACGCCGGGTTCGACGTGTGCCACTTCAACCTGCACAAGACGTTCGGCACCCCGCACGGCTGCGGCGGCCCGGGATCGGGCGCCAACGCCGTGAGCGCGGCCCTCGCCCCGTTCCTCCCGGGCCCCCGCGTGGTGCGCGAGGACGACGGGACGTTCGCGGTCGCCGAGGCGGGCGAGCGGTCCATCGGCGCGGTCGGGCCGTTCTTCGGCGTGATCCCCGCGCTCGTGAAGGCCTACTCGTGGATCATGGCGCTCGGCGCGGACGGGCTGCTCGCCGCCGCCGAGACCGCGGTGCTCAACAACAACTACCTGATGGCGAAGGTGCTCGCGATCCCCGGGGCCTCGGCGCCGTACGCGACCGGCCGCCGCCGCATCGAGCAGGTGCGGTACTCGTGGGAGGAGTTGTACCAGGAGACCGGTGTGTCGTCGGAGGAGATCGGCGTGCGCATGACCGACTTCGGCATGCACTACTGGACGAGCCACCACCCCTACGTGGTGCCGCAGCCGTTCACGCTCGAGCCCACCGAGTCGTACTCCATGAGCGAGCTCGACGAGTACGCCGCGACGCTGGCCGAGGTCGCGCGCGAGGCCAGGGAGAACCCCGAGGTCGTGCGCACCGCCCCGCACAACCAGACCGTGCACCACACGCACCACGACGACCTCGACGACCCGGAGCGCTGGGCCGTCACGTGGCGCGCGTACCGCCGCAAGTACTTCGCCGCGGAGGCCGCCGCGTCGTGATCGGTCTCGTCGTCAACCCCGTCGCCGGCGTCGGCGGACCCGCGGGTCTCGCGGGCTCCGACGGCCCGGAGGTGCAGCGCCTCGCCGTCGAGCGC
>NZ_SSDO01000265.1:0-2340 GCF_004794395.1 Microbacterium sp. K41
CCGCCGCCCACCGCTCGGCGGCGGCGGTCGCGGCGGTGAAGACCGCGTCGAGCTCGGCCTCGGTCTCGATGCGGGCGGCGGCGATCGCGTCACGCCCCAGCGTCGTGGAGACGGAGCGGCGCAGGATGTCGCGACCCCAGGCGCGGTTCGCGGCGAGCGCGGGGTCGCTGTCCGGCTGGTTCGCGAAGCCCTCGGTCACGCCGGCGGGGCGCTCGTCCGCCCGGTTCTGCGTGCGGTGCGGTGCCGGAACCCGCTGCGACTCCGGCAGCCCGGCGTCGGCGGCGAGGGCGGCGAGGGAGCGCTCGAACCGCTCGCGCTCGCGCGTGAGCAGGGTCGGGTTCGACGCGAGTTCGAACACGGCCGACATGAAGTTCTCCGGGCTCGCGTTCTCCTCCAGGCGGCGCACGAGGTAGGCGATCGCGACGTCGAACTCGGCGGGGTTCACGACCGGCGTGTAGAGCAG
Source organism: Microbacterium sp. K41 (assembly GCF_004794395.1). Taxonomy (NCBI): domain Bacteria; kingdom Bacillati; phylum Actinomycetota; class Actinomycetes; order Micrococcales; family Microbacteriaceae; genus Microbacterium; species Microbacterium sp. K41. Next base: position 464 of record NZ_SSDO01000265.1, read on the forward strand.
CAGGCGGCCGACGTCCTTGCGCACGGCCTCGGCCTGACCGGTCGCCATGCCCAGCAGCATCTCGTACTCGACCGCGTCGGTCACGCCGCGCGCCTTCGCGAGGAGCCAGGTGTAGGCGATGTCGAACAGGTTGTGTCCGGCGACGCCGATGCGCACCGCGTCGAGGCGCTCGGGGGTCATGGCCCAGTCGAGCACGCGCTTGTAGTTCGTGTCGGAGTCCTGCTTGGTGCCGTAGGTCGCGAGCGGCCACCCGTGCACGGCCGCGTCGACCTCTTCCATCGCGAGGTTGGCGCCCTTGACGACGCGGACCTTGATGGGCGCCCCGCCCTTCGCCCGGCGGGCGGTGGCCCACTCCTGCAAGCGCTGCATGGCACCGAGCGCGTCGGGCAGGTAGGCCTGCAGCACGATGCCGGCCTCGAGGTCCTCCAGCCCGGGCTGGTCGAGGATGCTCGTGAAGGCCGCGATCGTCAGGTCGAGGTCGCGGTACTCCTCCATGTCGAGGTTGATGAACTTGGCCTTGCCCGCAGCCTCCGCCTTCGCGGCGAGCCGGTAGAGCGGCGTGAGCTTCTCGACCACGTCGGCGACGGCCTCGTCGAACGACCACATCGACAGCTGGCTGACGACGCTCGACACCTTGATCGACACGTAGTCGACGTCGGGGCGGGCGAGGAAGTCGTACGTGCCCTGCAGGCGGCGGCCGGCCTCGCGCTCGCCCAGCACGGCCTCGCCGAGCAGGTTGAGGTTCAGGCGGTTGCCGGTCTTGCGCAGCTTCGCGATCGCGGGACCGAGCTTCGACGGGGTGGCGTCGAGCACGAGGTGGCCCACCATCGCCCGCAGCACGCGACGCGAGATGGGGACGACGACGCCGGGGAGCTTGGGCGCCCAGAAGCCGCCGGCCTTGATCGCGGCACGCAGGTAGCCGGGCAGCAGCGTGGGGGTGATGTCGCTGAGCTCGGCGAGCTTGCGGCCGGCGACGCGGAGGTCTTCCGGACGCATGACGCCGTCGACGAAGCCGACCGTGAAGTCGAGACCGTTCGGGTCTTTGAGCACCTCGGAGAGGCGCTGAGCGGCGGGCTCGACGGGGTGGGTCTCGCTCTCGGCGAGCCAGCGCTGCACGAGTGCGGCGACCTCTTCCGTGCGGGGCGTGGTGTCGTCGATGACGGTCATGGGCGGGGTTACCTTCCTCGGCAGCGCACACCCGGGTGACGTGTGCGGCTGGATCATTGTCCAGCCGCTCGGTAGGCTCCGTCTATCAACCGATTCGAGTGGATTCTGTTCACTCAGACTTAACGGACGCGAGGCCCCGTGCTCGACATCACCCGCCTGCGCATGCTCGTGGAGCTGTCGCGTCGTGGCACGCTCTCCGCGGTCGCCGACGCACTGTCCTACAGCAAGGCCTCGGTGTCGCAGCAGCTCGCGGCCCTCGAGCGCGACGTGGGCGTCCCCCTGCTGCGCCGGGTGGGGCGCGGCGTGCAGCTCACCCCGCAGGGCACCGTGCTGGTGACCGAGGCGATCGGCATCCTCGACCAGCTCGAGCACGCCAGGGTCGCGGTCGCGGAATCGCTCACCGAGGTGACGGGGACCGTGCGTCTGGCCGTGTTCCAGTCCACCGCCCACTCGCTCCTGCCCCGCGCCCTCGCCGCGCTCGCGGAACGTCACCCCGCCCTCCGGGTCGAGGTGACCGAGCGCGACCCGGAGTCCGCCCTCGACGCGGTCTCCGGCCGGGAGGACGACCTCATCCTCGCCGAGCAGTATCCCGGGCACAGCCGTCCGATCCACGCCGATCTCGACCGGGTCGCGCTCGCGCACGACGCGATCGCGCTCGCCCGGCGCCCCGGTTCCCCCGCGCACGGCGACCCCGCGACGACGCTCCGGTC
>NZ_SSDO01000266.1:0-287 GCF_004794395.1 Microbacterium sp. K41
GACCAGGCCGTCGCGCGGCGGAGCACCGTCTCGGGGTCGCGCTCGCCCTCGGCGTACAGCACGGCGCAGGCGGCGACCCCGGCGTCGCCCGCACCGGTCGGGTTCCCCGCGAGGGGCTCGTCGAGTCGCGCGTGCACGAGCTCGTCGTCGGTCACCGCGAGCATGCCGTCGGCGCCCAGCGAGAGCAGCACGAGCTCGGCACCGCGCTCCAGCAGGGTGCGGGCGGCGTGCACCGGGTCGTCGATGCCGGTGGCTTCGGCGAGCTCGGCGGCGTTGGGCTTGAGCAC
>NZ_SSDO01000267.1:0-3747 GCF_004794395.1 Microbacterium sp. K41
AACGCGATCGGCGCGCAGCTGGTCGGTGGCGCCGATCGCGTTCTCGCACGCCATGACCTGCAGCGGCGCGGCCGAGGGGGAGCGGAGCGCGAGCCCCGCGACGATCGACGGCGCCACGAAGCGCAGCACCGTCGGTCCCACGGCCGTGGTGACGACGTCCGCGGTCGCCACCTCCTCCGCGACGGCATCGGGGTCGGTGCGGCTGTTCACCGCGCGGAACCCGGTGACGACGTGATCGGTCCCCCCGGGGCCGGCCTCGTGCACGGTGTACTCGTCGACCGCGTTGATGGCGTCGACGAGAGCCCCGGCGACATCCGAGAACACGACCTCGTACCCGCCCTCGTGCAGCAGCAGGCCGACGAATCCGCGCCCGATGTTGCCGGCCCCGAAGTGGACCGCCTTCATGCCTCGTTCACCTCCGACAGGAGCGTGTAGAGCTCCTCCGGGGTCTGCGCCGCGGCGAGCTTCGCGACGTCGTCCTCGTCCGAGAACAGGATCGCGATGCGCGACAGGATCTCCAGATGCTCGTCCCCGACACCGGCGATGCCGATCACGAAGGTCGCCTGCTCGCCGTCCCAGTCGACGCCGCCGTCGTAGCGCACGACCGAGAGGGCCGAGGCCAGGATGGCGTCCTTCGCGTCGTTGGTGCCGTGCGGGATCGCGAGCCCGTTGCCCATGTAGGTCGACACGGTCTGCTCGCGCTGCCGCATCGCGTCGACGTAGGCGGGGGTGACCGCTCCGGCGGCGACGAGGATGTCCGTCGCCTCCTGGAGGGCGTCGTCCCGCGTCGCACCCGACGGGTGGATCCGGATCTGCTCGAGGGTGAGCACGCTCATTCTTCGTCCTTTCGCTGTTCCCTGACCATCTCGACGACCTCTTCGTACTTCGGCGAGTTCATGAAGTTGTCGACGGAGACGTGGATGGAGTTCGGCGACTTCGTCTGCGCCCGCTCCGTGAGCTGCTGCTGCGTGATCACCAGATCGGCGGTGCCGTCGAGGTTGGCGATCGCCGCGTTGGTCACGGTGACGCCCTCGATCCCGGCCTTCTTGATCTTGTTGCGGAGCACGCTGGCGCCCATCGCCGAGGAACCCATACCCGCGTCGCACGCGAACACGATCGTGGAGATCGGCCGGTCGGCGACCACGGTCGCGGGCGCCTCGGTCGCGGCGGTGGCGGTGGCAGCACCCGACGAGGTGCGCAGCGCGTCCATCGCAGCGGACGACTTGCCCTTGTTCGCCTCGGTCTGCGCGATCGCCGCGCCGAACGTGTCGCCCTCCGCCGCGAGGTCGCGCTTGCGCGAGGCCCGCAGGATCACGGCGGTGAGCAGGAACGTGACGGCCGCAGCGAGGATGACGGATAGGTAGACCACGAGCAGGTTCGCGACGCCGGGGCCGATCGCCGCGGCGGTCACCGCGATGATGCTGCCGGGCGCCGCGGGGAAGGCCAGGCCTCCGCCGAGAAGCATGTTCGTGGTCACACCGGTCGCTCCACCCGCGATCAGGGCGAGGATCGTTGCCGGCTTGCTCAGCGCGTACGGGAAGTAGATCTCGTGGATGCCGCCGAAGAACTGGATGATCGCGGCACCGGGCGCGGACGCCCGCGCGGCACCGACCCCGAAGAAGCTGAACGCCAGCAGCAGGCCGATGCCCGGACCGGGGTTCGCCTCGATGAGGAACAGGATCGACTTGCCGGTCTCGGTCGCCTGCTCGATGCCGAGCGGGGTGAACACGCCGTGGTTGATGGCGTTGTTGAGGAACAGCACCTTCGCGGGCTCGACGATGATCGACACCAGCGGCAGCAGGTTCAGGCCCACGAGCCAGTCGACGGCGGCGCCCAGCGCGGTGCTGATGCCGAGCATGACCGGTCCGAACGCGAAGAAGCCGACGATCGCGAGGATCATGCCGAGGATGCCCGCCGAGAAGTTGTTCACGAGCATCTCGAACCCGGGGCGGATCTTGCCGTCCCACAGGCGATCCATCTGCTTCGTGAGCCATGCGGCGATCGGTCCCATGATCATGGCGCCGAGGAACATCGGGATGTTCGTGCCGACGATCACGCCGACCGTGGCGATCGTGGCCACGACGCCACCGCGCTCGCCGTAGACCAGGCGGCCCGCGGTGTTGGCGATCAGCAGCGGCAGCAGGTAGGTGACCATCGGGCCGACCAGCCCGACGTACGCCAGGATGTTGCCGCCGTCACCCTCGGCCACCGCGGTCATGGCACCCTGCCAGCCGATCGCGGCCGAGTCGCCGCCGCCGCCGATGATCTCGGCGACCCCGGCCCAGTGCCAGCCGAAGGGGCTGTCCGCGCCGAAGAAGCCGGCGGGGATGAAGAGCATCGTGATGAAGCCCCAGGCGATGAAGGCCGCGATGTTCGGCATGATCATGCCCGAGAGGAAGGTGCCGAAGCGCTGGACACCCAGGCGGAGGCCGCCGGGTCTCGTGGCGGCAGGTGACGTCGTCGTCATGATGTCGTCTCTTTCTGGTGAGGGGGGAGTGCCGCGGCGAGGGTCGCCACGGCGGTTCGGGCGGAGGAGGCGTCGTCGGCGTCCAGCGCGGCTTCCGCCAGGCTGAGCGCGTCGGATGCGGTGCGTTCGGAGAGGGCGCGGCGCACGTCGGCCAACGCGGACGGCGCCATCGAGAGACTGGTCGCACCGAGACCCACGAGCACGACGGCGAGGAGGGGGTCGGCCGCGGCCTCCCCGCAGATCCCCACGGGCTTGCCGAGACGGGCACCGGCCGCGCCGACCTCGCGCACCAGCCGGAGCACCGCGGGGTGCCACGGGTCCTGGAACGACGCGACCGAGCCGAGCAGGCGGTCGGCCGCCATCGTGTACTGCGTCAGGTCGTTGGTGCCGATCGAGGCGAAGTCCGCGTGGGCGAGCACCCGGTCGGCCAGCAGGGCGCTGGACGGGACCTCGACCATGACCCCGGCGGTCTTCAGCCCGTACTCGCGTGCGAGTCCCGTGAAGTACACGGTCTCCTCGACCGTCGCGACCATGGGCGCCATGACCCACAGGTCGGCGTCGGTCTCGGCGTCGGCTTCCGCGAGCGCCGTGAGCTGCTCGCGCAGGATGTCCTCGCTCGCCCGCAGCGCCCGGAGGCCGCGGAGCCCCAGGGCCGGGTTCTCCTCGTGCGCGTCGTTGAGGAAGGCCAGGGGCTTGTCGGCGCCCGCGTCGAGCATGCGCACCACGACCTTCCGGCCGGGGAACGCCGCCAGGAGCTCGCGGTACGACTCGCGCTGCTGCGCCACCGTCGGGGCCTGGGACGCCGAGAGGAACAGGAACTCGGTGCGGAACAGCCCGACGCCCTCGGCCCCCCGAGCGACCGCATCGGCGGCGTCTGCAGGCTTCCCCAGGTTCGCCAGCAGCGCGATGGGCGTGCCGTCGGCGAGGGCGCCGGGAGTGGCTGGTGCATCGACGGCCGAGCGTCGGGCCGCGGCGCGCTCGGCGGCACGGGCGAGGGCCTCGGTGCTGGGCTCGCGGGTCACGACGCCGGCAGCGGCGTCGACGATCACGGTCTCGCCCGTGGTGAGGGCGGTGCCCTCGGACGCCCCGACGATCGCGACGATGCCCTTCTCACGGGCGAGGATCGCGGTGTGCGACGTGGGGCCGCCGTCCGTGGTGATCAGCGCGAGCACCTGGTCGAGGTCGAGCAGCGCGGTGTCCGCCGGGGCGAGGTCGCGCGCGACCAGCACGAACGGGTGCCCGGGGTTCGGCACGCCGGGGGCGTCGACCCCGCGCAGGCG
>NZ_SSDO01000268.1:0-2978 GCF_004794395.1 Microbacterium sp. K41
GCTCTTCCGATCTTGCCCGCCGCCATCGCGTCATCGGCGCCGCCCAGCAGCAGCACCGGCTGCGCGGGCACGCCGCCCTCGGGCGCGAACGGCTCAGTGGCGAGCCCCTCGATCAGGTCGAGCAGCGCGCCGGCGCGGTTGCCGGGAAGAGTCGCCATGTGCACGATCATCGCGGTCAGTGGATCCGCGGGCGCCGCCCCTCCCCCGACGGCGGCACGGGCAGCCGGAAGGTCGACCAGCGCGAAGGGCTCCCCCGCGCTGAGCCCGCCGAGGACCAGGCGGCGCACCGCCACGCGCGGGTGACGAGCGAGGTCCCAGGCGAGCCGGGCGCCCAGCGAGTAGCCGACCAGATCGATCTCGTCCGGTCCGATCGTCTCGGCGAGCGCGTCGAGCACGGCCGAGGTCGGGACCACGCCGAGCGCCTCCGCCTCACCGTGCGCCGGGAGGTCGATCACGACGCGCGGGCGGTCGCCGAGCACCTCCGTCCACTCCGTCTCCGGCCAGTCCTGGGAGCCGCGCGAGGCGAGGCCGTGCAGGAACACCACGGGTCGAGCTGTCTGTGCGGTCATGCGGCGCCTCCCTGTGCGGACCGGCGCCCCGCGATCAGCGCAGCCGCGCCAGGAACCGGTCGATGTAGCTCTCGTAGTCGGCGATGCGGTCGCCGTCCGGATACATGAGGTTGATGACGGTCGCGCCCACCGCCGCCGAGATGAACTCGTCCGCGAGCGAGCCGTAGTCCTGCTCGCGGATCGACCCCTCGTCGCGGGCCGCCTCCATCCGCTCGATCAGCGAGCGCCGCCACGACGCCAGGTGCCCGCGATACAGCTCCGCGAGCGCCTCGTTCGCCATCGCGTACTCCCACAGCGCCAGCAGCACCCGCCCCGCGGCGATCTGCTCCCGGTCGCGCGGGATGGTCGCCTGCAGGAAGCCCCGCAGCGCATCGTCGGCCGCGACCGGCTCCTCGCCCGCCGCCTGCACGCCCTCCGACATCTGCTGCAGGATCGTCTCGAACGTCGCCGCGACGATGCTCTCCTTGCCGGGGAAGTAGTGCTTCAGAGCCCCGTTCGCGAACCCCGCCTCCGCGGCGATGCTGCGCATCGTCGCAGCCTCGAAGCCGCCCTTCAGGATGATGCTCTTGGCCACCTCGACGATGTCCCGTCGCCGCTGGTCGTGGTCGATGATCTTCGGCATGGCGTCCTTCCGGCCGGGTCCGGGTGAGTGCGAGTTCCGGCCTGGAGCTACCGTACCGCCGCATCGGGCACCTCCCGCAGAGCGAGCCACTGCGCCCGGCGCTCCCACTGCGCGACCGGGTCGGCCACGGGCGAGGCGAGGCGCAGCCGCTCGGAGTAGGGGTGCCGCGGGGCGCGGGTGACCTGCTCGCCCTCGCCCACCTCCACCAGCTCGCCGCGGTACATCACGGCCACCCGGTGGCACACGCGCCGCACGACGCCGAGGTCGTGCGACACGAACAGGTACGCCACGCCGGTGTCGCGCTGCAGCTCGATGAACAGGTCGAGGATGGTGGCCTGCGTGGTGAGGTCGAGCGCGCTCACGGGCTCGTCGCACACGATCAGCCGCGGTCCGCGCACCAGGGCGCGGGCGATCGCGACGCGCTGCCGCTGACCGCCGGAGAACTCGCTCGGGTAGCGGTCCATGCTGGCCGAGGGCAGCCGCACCCGGTCGAGCATCTCGCGCACCTTCGCCTCGGCGGCCTTCGCGCCGAGGCCGGTCGTGAGCAGCGGCTCGGTGAGGATGTCGCCGATCGTGAGGGCGGGGTTGAGCGAACCGTACGGGTCCTGGAACACGACCTGCACGTCGTCGGCGAGCGCGCGGCGGGCACGACCGCCCAGGCGGCTGATCTCGCGTCCGTCGAAGCGGATGCTCCCCTCGGTCACAGGGGCCAGGCCGAGGATGGCCTTGCCGAGCGTGGACTTGCCCGACCCGGACTCGCCCACGAGCCCGAGGCACTCCCCCGGCGCGATGTCGAGCGAGACCCCGTGCAGCGCGCGGAACGCGGTGCGCCCGCGCCCGTACTCCACCACCAGGTCGCTCACCTCGAGCAGCGGGCGGGTCGCGGTGTCGGTCGCGGCGGTCATGCGGGCACCTCCGTACGGTGGCGGTCGAGCTCGGCGCGGCCGGCGGCGTCGTCGAGCGAGGCGGCGATCAGCTCGCGCGTGTAGGGCTCCGCGGGCGCGGCGAACAGGTCGTCGACCGGTCCGGACTCCACGATGTCGCCGCCGCGCATCACGATCACGCGGTCGCAGATGTCGGCGACGACGCCGAAGTTGTGCGTGACGATCAGCAGCGCCATGCCGTACTCGGCCTGCAGCTCGCGCAGCAGCTCGAGCACCTCGGCCTGCACGGTCACGTCGAGCGCCGTGGTGGGCTCATCGGCCACGAGCAGTGAGGGCCGCCCGGCGATCGCGCCCGCGATGAGCACGCGCTGCGCCATGCCGCCGGACACCTGATGCGGGTAGCTGCGCATGACCCGGTCGGGGTCGGTGAGACCGACCCGCACGAGCACGGCGCGCGCCCGCTCGGTCGCGGCCGCGCGGCTGAGTCCGTGCACGCGGCGCAGCGGCTCGACCAGCTGGTGCCCGATCGTGTACGAGGGGTCGAGGTTGCTCATGGGCTCCTGCGGCACGTAGCCGATCGTGCGCCCGAGCAGTGCGTGCCGCTGGGCGGGCGTCGCCGCGGTCACGTCGGTGCCGCCCACCCAGATCGCGTCGGCGGTCGCGCGGCCGGTGGAGGGCAGCAGATCGAGCACCGAGAACACCGTCTGCGACTTGCCCGATCCGGACTCGCCCACGATGCCGACCACCTCGCCGGGGGCGACGTCGAGGGTGACCCCGTGGACGACCTCGGTCTCGCCGTTCGGCGTGGCGTGCACGACGCGCAGGTTCTCGACGCGCAGCGCCGACGAGGCGGCCTCGTGCTGCGCGGCCCCGGTCGGGGCGGGGGCGTCGGCGGCGGCGACC
>NZ_SSDO01000269.1:0-61536 GCF_004794395.1 Microbacterium sp. K41
CTCGCGCTCCGAGCGGCGCGTGGCCGGCGGAGGCGGCGGGAGCACGGCGTCCGCGGGCGGGATGTCGGCGGGCGGTGGGTCAAGCAGGCCGTCCGGGATCGGGGTCTCCGGCGGGGCCGGAGGGATCACGTCGTCCGCCGGACGGATCGCCGCGGACTCCGTCGGGACGGCCGCACCGGCGGCACCCGGCTCATCCGGGAGCGCGGGCTCATCCGGGGCCGCGGGCTCATGAGGCAGCAGGGGCTCGGGCGTCACCGACTCGTCCGGGGCCACAGGTCCACCCGGGGTTCCGGGCTCCTCCGGGGTCCGCCCGTCGCCGTCGCTCATGTCAGCCTCCGATCGCTCCCACATCGGTCACGCCCACGTCGGTGCGGTGGAAGTTCTGGAACGACCGCGACGCGGTGGGCCCGCGCTGCCCCTGGTACCGGTTGCCGTAGGGGCCGGAGCCGTAGGGGTTCTCGGCGGGCGAGGTGAGCCGGAAGAAGCACAGCTGCCCGATCTTCATCCCCGGCCACAGCTTGATCGGCAGGGTCGCGACGTTCGCCAGCTCCAGCGTCACATGACCCGTGAACCCGGGGTCGATGAACCCGGCCGTGGAGTGCGTGATCAGGCCGAGGCGCCCGAGCGAGGACTTGCCCTCGAGACGCGCGGCGATGTCGTCCGGCAGCGTCACCTGCTCGAACGTCGCCCCGAGCGCGAACTCGCCGGGGTGGAGGATGAACGGCTCGTCCGGATCGACCTCGATGAGCCGGGTGAGCTCGGGCTGATCCACCGACGGGTCGATGAACGGGTACTTGTGGTTGTCGAAGAGGCGGAAGTAGCGGTCCAGGCGCACGTCGATGCTGGACGGCTGGATCATCTCCGGCTCGTGCGGAGCCAGGCCGACACGGCCCGACGCGAGTTCTGCCCTGATGTCGCGATCGCTGAGAAGCACGGCCTCAGCCTAGTCACCGCACGGGTCGCGCCTCACGCGACCTGCGGCATCCGCGTCACAGGGCCGGGGCGCTGCGACGCGAGAGCAGCGGGAGCAGCGCGGCCGCCGTCACGGTCACCGCCGCCGCGACCACCGCCACCGGGAAGCCGTCCGTCACGAGCACGGCCGCGATCGTGCCGAACACCGCGATGCCGAGTCCGCCGCCCAGGGCGAAGCCCACCTCCTGCACCGCCCCGACCTGTCCCGCCTGATCCTCGGTCGTCACCTCGAACAGCGTCGCGGCGGCGAGGGTCCCCGCGATGCCGAACCCGAGCCCGACCAGCACGAGGGGCAGCGCCACGATGCCGGGGTCGAACGCGAGCCACACGAGCCCGAACGCCTGCAGCAGCAGCACCAGCACGGTGAGTGCGTTCGCCGACAGCCAGCGCAGCGCGAGCGGCGCCAGCACCCCGCCGATCGCGATCGCCGCGGCCTGCGGCAGCAGCGCGATGCCCGCCTCGGCGGCACTCTGTCCGCGCGCATCCTGCAGGTGCAGGCTCACCAGGAGCACCGACGCCGACGACGCCCCGCTGCTGACGATGATGCGCACGATCGCCGGACTGAATCCCGGCACCCGGAACAGCGCCAGGTCGAGCAGCGGGAGGGGCAGCCGACGCTGCCGCCGCACGAAGAACACGAGGCTGGCTACCGACACGACCGCGGCCACCGCGGCCGACACGGGAGCGGCCAGCACCTCGTGCAGCGCGAAAACGAGGGCGCCGAGCGCGACGATCGACGACAGGATGCTCGGCACGTCCCACGACGGCGGCTGCGTGCTGCGCGAGTCCGGCACGAGCCACAGGGCGAGCAGGGCGGCGGCCACCGCGAGCGGCACACTGCCCAGCAGCAACCATCGCCAGCCGGGCCCCTCCGCGAGGAGCCCGCCGAGCACGGGTCCGAGGGCGCTGCCCGTGCCGAAGGTGGCGGTCCAGAGCCCGTACGCGAGCACGCGCTCCCTCGCCTGGAAGGTCGCACCGATCGTGGCCACCACACCCGCGACCACGAAGGCCTCCGCAACGCCGAGCAGAGCCCGGATCACGATGAGCAGCAGGCCGCTGGTGGCGACGCCGCCGATGCCGTTGAGCACCGCGAAGCCGACGAGCCCGATCACGACGATGGTCTTGCGCCCGAACGCGTCGCCGATCCGCGCCGCCAGGATCAGCGTCGCCGCGAGCGACAGCGCGTAGACGTCGACGAGCCAGAGACCCTCGGTGTCGGTCAGCGCGAGGTCGTCGCGGATCGCGGGCAGCGCCGTGGACACGCTGCTGATCGCCAGAGCGCCGATGAGCACGCCGAGTAGGAGCGGCACCATCGCCATCCAGAGCCGGAGAGAGGAGCGGACGGGGACGACGACGGGGCTGGTGGTCACGGACTCAGTCTGTAAAGTACAGGCAAGGGCCACAAGTACCGACATTGTCGTCACGTACTTACCGTTTGGATACTGTGGAGGGCGCGATGCGCGAGAAGACGGCCAGGATCGTCCGCGAGTGGACCGAGACCTGCGACGCGGAGGTTTCGATCGCCGTGCTCGGCGGCGCGTGGAAGCCGAGCATCCTGTCGCTGCTCGCCGAGCACGGCGTGCTGCGCTTCGGTGAGCTCGGGCGCCTGCTGCAGGACCCCACGTCGCGCGTGCTCACCCGGCAGCTGCGCGAGCTGGAGGCGGACGGCCTGATCACCCGCACGGTCTACCGCGAGGTCCCGCCCAAGGTGGAGTACCGGCTGAGCGAGCTGGGCACGACCGCGACCCCGCTCGTCGACGCGCTCACGCGGTGGGGCACGATGTACGCGGGGCAGCAGCGCGACACCCCCGCGACGGCGGACGCCACGGCCTGACGCCGCGGTTCACGCTTTGGCCATCGCCCCGGAGACAGGTAGGCTTGCCCTCACCTGCTCTCGGGCGGGTTCGGGGCTGTAGTTCAATGGTAGAACTTCTGCTTCCCAAGCAGACAGCGCGGGTTCGATTCCCGTCAGCCCCTCCACTGTCACTTCCAAAGCTATTCCGGACATTCTTGAGCTACTTCAGACTGATGTTCTCTGGGGTTACTCAGCCACGCTCGCTATAACGCCAGGAGAGCGGACGCCGAGCTTCTGACCCCTCGCGAAGGCATGGATGGATAGCCGTGGCGCTAAGCGAGAGGCGCGTGCACGAGGAATGGCTTTGGGACCTTTCAGCCAGTGCAGCGCCGTGGTCGCGCTCTCCCGAGGACTCCGAGCAGCGCCGACACTCGCTGCAACAACTCCGGGTTCTCATGAGCCGAGCGCTCGCTAGCCCTCGTTGAATCGAGCGCCCGCGTTCCTACTCAACCTACCCTGGCCCCGCGCCGACCGTCTCCGCCAATTCCCGCAGCGCGTCACGAACGAGTCGCACTGATGGAAGCGCGAGGGAATCTGGTCGTGCGAGAACGTCCACGTGCCGGACCAGCGGTTCGCCCTTAAGCGGGCGAAGCACCATGCCATCCGTCGCGAGAGCCGCGGCAGTGATTCGCGGCATCACTGCAATTGCCGCCCCGGTCCGTATGACCTGTGCAGCGAGGAAGAATTCGTTGATCCTGTGAGCGACCCGCGGCGCCTCGCCTGCCAGACCCGCAATGTGCTGCAAGACACCCGCTAGAGGAAAGCCCTCGTGAGTAGAAATCCACCGCTCGCCCGCGAGTTGCCTCGGATGAATGGTCGACTGGGCTGCGAGTGGATGGTGCTCGTGCATGGCAATGTCGAGCGGCTCGACGAGCAGCGAAGTCACAACATGCCTTATTCGAGGCCACTCAGGCTGATGCGCGAGTCTGTGAGCGATGACCAGATCGTAGTCGGCAGTGAGACTCATGAATTCGTCGTGCGCGACATCGGCGTCCGCGAGCTCCACCAGAACATGGCCTTCGACACGTGCGAGCAGTGGACCGAACAAGGCGTAGCCCGCACTGTGGAAGGCAGAAACGGTGACTGCCCGCTCGGGACGTTCGAGGAACGTCTCGATGGCGCCCTGGGCTAGTGCTTTTGCTTCTTCGACCCTGGTTGCGGCGACCGCGAGTGCCTCCCCCGCTTCTGTCAACACGAGCCGACGACCGCTGCGGACCGTCAGCGGTACGGGTATTCCCGCCTGAAGAGCAGCGAGCTGCTGAGAGACTGCGGAGGCACTGACGTTCCATGCGGTCGCGACCGCAGCCACACTGCCTCGGTCGGCGAGCTCACGGAGAAGCACAAGACGATTGGAATCCATAAGGTTGAGCTTATGCGTGAGTGAATGTGATTCGTATTGCTCTAAGCCGTCACTGCTCGAAGACTGGCATCATGCTCTCTCAGTTTCGTACCGAACGCGCAGTCGACTTGATGCTGATAGGCGTGGCCGCGGTGTGGGGCGCGAGCTTTGTAGCGGCCAAAGACCTCTCTAGCGAGGTCGGCGCGCCATCAGCCGTCGCCCTACGCTTCCTCGCAGCTGCGGCGGTGACCGCGTGCATCTGCGCGATCTGGGGAGTGCGGCTTCCGCGAGGGCGCGGTCTCGTGATCTCGGGCGTGCTCGGCGTCTCCCAGGCAGCGGTCATCGGCCTCGAGACCTTCGGGGTTCACCTCACGTCCGCCACCAATGCCGGACTACTCATCAGCCTCGCGCTAGTCATGACACCTGCACTTGAAGGGCTTGCATCTCGATCTTGGTTGCCACGGTCGTACTTCGTGGCGGCCATGACCGCTGTTGTCGGCGTCGCACTCCTCGTCTCTGCGGGGGGCTTGCGGGCACCCTCCGTTGGAGACTGTCTAATCATCATCGCCGCCGCCGTTCGAGCGATTCACGTCACGGCGAGCGCCCAACTGACTCGAGGACGCACCGACAGTTCTCTGGGCGTGGTGCTCATCCAGATGCTCGTCTGCGCCTCCCTGTTCTCGATACTCGCTGGCGCCGAGCTTCCACACGCTGCGCTCCGGCTAAGCGTTGCCGGATGGTTGAATGTCCTGTTCCTCAGCCTGGGGTGCTCGGTTTTTGCGTTCGTGGTGCAACTCTGGGCGGTTCGGCGCACCTCTGCATCGCGAGCAAGCATTCTCATGGGAACCGAGCCCGTATGGGCGCTGACCTTCGGTGTTCTGCTGGCAGGTGACCAGATCGGCATCCTCGGCGTGCTGGGAGGTGTGCTGATCGTCGCCGCAAGCTACGCCGGCCAAGCAATCGAACGAAGCCATCGACGATCCGCCGAGCGCTCATCCACTATCCCTCCCGCAATGGGCGCCTCTGCGCCGGACGAGAGGGCCAGCGCCACCGCGGCTTCGCTGCCAGAAGCGGCGAGTCCCACGAGCGTCACACGCAGCCGGCTCTCACCGCGATAGCCATTGAAGATCGCTACTGCAGTCGCGCCCATCGCGGGGATGTCATAGCGAGAGGCCGTGCGTTACAGGTTCGTCTTCGCCTCTTCGAACAATGTCGAGCGTCTGGGTGGCGCGTGTCATCGCCACGTAGAGAGAGTTGACGCCGAATTGTGGCGTGTTCGCTATCCGGTCGGGGTCGACGACTATAACGCTGTCGAACTCCAGTCCTCGAGCATCATCGGGGGTGCCTATCCACGGTTCCCAATCGCCCTTGCCGAGACCAGACAGTGACGGCGCGAAGAGTTCCGACGAGATCACCGCGACCGACCGTTGGGGCGCCCGCGCGTGGCGGCGGCGTGCGATGCCGAGAGCGGTCACGTCTGGGGCTGGACTGCTGTGCTCCCGCACGGGCTCCGTCGCTGTTCGGAGCGAGGCGGGGCGGTCGTTCTCGACGTCAACGTTCGGGAGGACGGACAAGGCGTGTTGCATGAACTCTGCCGGCGTTCGATAGTTGACCGTCAACCGATGTTCGTCCCGTCGGCGTAGTTCGTCGCCGAGCACGTCATCCCAAGTTTCAACGTGACGAGCTGTAGCCGCTTGATGCAGGTCGCCGACGAGCGTGAACGACCGCGAGGGACATCTCCGCACGAGCGCCCGCACCATCATGGGTGTGAGGTTTTGGGCCTCATCCACCACCACATGCCCGTACACCCACTCCCGGTCCGCGAGTGCCTTCGCCGGAAACGCGGCGTCGTAGTCGTGTCGCTGTCGATGAGCCAGCATGCGAGCAGAGACTACGGAGCCGGCAGTTCCGGTGTCGTCTGCGGTTGTGTCCGACAGGATGTCCAGCACCCCCTGGGCGTACTGGAGCTCGGCTTCTGCCTCCGCGTCCTCGCGAGCTGAGAGCAACGCCGCTGGTCGGGGATCCTCTCCGAGAAGAGAGGCGGCCTCGTCGAGAAGTACACCGTCACCAATGCTTGTCCCCGGCGATTTGAGGTCCGCGGCAAGATGGTCGGCGGCAACCCGGGTATAGCCCGCATCTACGAGCATCTCAGGGCTGGTGGCGATGGCTGACAGCACATCCTGTGGCGCGAGCACCGGCCAGAGCCGGTCTACGGCCGCCGCGAACGCGTCGTCCGTCGCTAGTTCGACGAGGGCGTCGGCGACGTCTTCGTCGGTCACGGACAGGTTGAACCGTTGAGCGCGGTGCGATGCCCATCCTCTTGCAACAGCAGATTGCAAGTAGCGCTCGAAGTAGGGCCGGCCGCGATTGTGCTGTGGGTGTTCGGCGCGCGCTTGCTCACGAACATGGTCCACCAGGCTGGCGGGAAGAATGAGATGCCCGCCGGATTCGAGGTGAAGTTCCACAGCGGCAGGTGTGGGGGAAGTGATAATTGACACCGCGCTCGCGATGGCGCCAGCGATGGCTTGGCGGCCTTTGAGCTCAGCGATGTACGGCCCGTCCGTCTTTGTGGGCTCGACACCGACGAGCTCGGGTATGGTCGCCATCACAACGCTGGTTTCGCCGAGTGACGGCAAGACTGAGGAGACGTAGTCAAGGAACTTCGCGGACGGCCCGATGAAAAGCACACCGGCGCGCTCAAGGCGGCTGCGGTTCTCGTAGAGCAGGTACGCAGCGCGGTGCAGTGCGACCGCCGTCTTCCCGGTTCCGGGAGCTCCGTTGATGAGGAGCGTGCCAGCCAGGTTCGCTCGGATGATGGCGTCCTGCTCGGCTTGGATTGTTGCCGCCATGCTTCCCATACGGTCCGCGCGAGGCGCATCGAGCGCCGTTAGTAGTGCAGTCGTAGTACCCGTGACGGGGGTAGCGGTTCCGAGGAGATGTTCGATCTCGCAGGAGAGAATCTTCCATCCTTGGGTTCGAATGTGCGAGCGCGTCCGCACGCCCATCGGGTGCATCGGCGTGGCCGCGTAGAAGGGGCGGGCGGCCGGCGCGCGCCAGTCAACAAGCAATACCTCGTGCGTGGCCTGGTCGAGCACGGACTGCCGACCGATGAACAGCGCATCGCCGTCAATCTCCACTCGTCCGAACAGAATCCCATCCTGGGATCGCCGTAGTTGCTCCGCTCTGCTCGCGTGGTGAGCGATGCGGATGTCCCGCTCGGACAGCGCGACCCCGTCGCCGCTATCGAGCTGGGCTTGGAGCGCGTACGTTTCAGCCTGCTCTATCGAGGCGGACAGCTCGGCGCGAACGAGGTCCAAGCGCGCTTGTGCGTCTTGGATCAGTGCAGATTGTTTCCCGGCGGAGGATATAAGTGTCGGCTCAGACAAGGCGCTCTGAAAGGGTGTCGACCAGCACCTGCCACGCCGCGTCGATATCTGCGTCCGGCGGGAACCGCTTCGCGATCTCGAGGCTTGCTATCCCGTGCGCCCAGGACCACGCAGAGCGCGAGAGGGTGTGGTCGGCCTGCGTCTCGCCGAATATCGAGATCAACCCCGCCATCGCTTCCTCCTCCGCCCCGGGCTCGAGAGTCGCACGGTCCAGTGGCCGCGCTGTCATCAACAGATACAACTGAGGCCTCGCCAAGGCCTCAGCGCGGTAGATCGCCGCGAAGCTCGTCAACGCCGCCGCCCGTGTCGGAGCCGCCGGCGCCTGAGCCATAGCGGCTCCGAATCTCCGAAACCCGCGAGCTATGAGGCCCTGGTAAATGTCGCCTACCCCGGCGAAGTGCTTATAGAGGCTTGGTGGTTTGATAGTCGCTGCAGCGGCCAGCGTCCCTACACCGAACCCATCGATACCGACCTGCTCGAGAAGTTCTTCAGCAAGATCCAGCAGCTCCTCGCGCCGCGATGACGGCTTCATGCTCGCGCCTTCGAAGGACCGCGCGTACCCACGGGTCGGATGGTTCCGTCGCGCTCCCTCATGCCGAATCCGACGGCACGGTCGACGCTGATGTGTAGGAGCCATGCGACTCCTGCCAGGAAGAGTTCCAGCCCTGGGCGGAGCCCCCAACCGAGCGGGGGGACGGGAAGCATCGCTGCAAGCATCAAGGCGACAGGGATCCAGGTTGAATGAAGAATGTTGTAGAGACGCACGTACTGAACCCGCATGATGCCGCTGGACTGGAATCCGCGCAGGATCGGCACATCCGGCAGGATTGCGAAGACGGCGATAACCCCTGCGGCCACCCAGCCATACTTCACCGACTCGAAGATCGCGAAGCCCAACAGCGTGAACGCGGCGACGCACCAGGCGATTCGAATAGCGTTCATACGGCTAATCATATTAGCTCCGTCAGTGTCTCGCAAGAGCGAGGTGGGCAACCGCCGCCGTCAGCGACGCCATGGAACTTGCACACCGTGGTCCTCAGCTTTCCTCGTCAGAAGCAGTTGTTCCGTACTGGTAGAGCACGTCTGGCTGCTTTTCTTCGTTCTCGCCATCGGTAGTCCCGACCACCACGAACCCATGCCGTTCGTAGAAACGACGCGCTCGCAGGTTCCGTTGAAAGGTCCAGAGCCGAATGGGCCCGGCCGCGGCGTCCATGGCGGATCGAAGTAGCAAGGATCCGATTCCCCGCCCCTGCTGACCGGGACTGACATACAGCTGTTCAACCCAGCCCGGAGTCGTCGCGAGCACGCCGACGAGGTCCTCGTCGTGCGTGACGAGCGTGACCACCTGTTCTCTGAGGAGAACGTTGGAGACCCATCCCACATCCTCTTCTAGTGAGTGCACCACCGGAAGCCACGGCATCGCCGCCTTCTTCGATTCCCGGATCAGTCGGGCGATGGCAAACGCGTCGCTATCCGCCGCGTTTCGTAAGCACAGATCAGAGGGCGCCGGCAGGCCTGGGATGCTGTTCATGCCTCGGCCTCCTTCCAGAAACGCGAAACTCGTTGAGCAAGCCATTCGGGCTGCTCAAGGGGAATCAGAGCGCGCGCATCGCGGGCAACTGACCACGACCCTCGGGGCGTCGCCTCCGCGGCCCGTCTCGCGTCTTCCGCGGTGAACTCACCCCGGTCATCAGATGCGATGAAAAGAGTGGGAGCGGCGAGAGAACGCAGGTCCGCCGATACATCCGTGCGATTGAGGATGAATGACTGGATAGCTCGAGCGATACCCACCGGATCTGCTCGCCGCATCGCACTAACAACCTCGCCTCGCAGCATCTCGTCACTCAAGGAGTCCGGCGACAGCTGCGATGCGAGAACCGCGTTCAGGAGAGGTCCCCTATACCCGAAGGTGCGCAGGAGCGGCCGCAGCAGGGTGATCTTGCGTCGAAGTTCCGGGCTGATTTCCTTCGGAGGGGAGCTGATTGCGATGAGCGACCGCACTCGCGCGGGAAACTTGATGGCGACGGCCATGCCGACATGTCCGCCCCAAGCGTTGCCCACCCAATCCACAGGGCCGTCGATATCGAGCTCGTCCATGACCTCCCGCGCGACGGCAGCGCATTCTTCCACCGTCGCCACCCGGCTCAGCGTCTGGCTGCGGCCGTGTCCAGGCCCGTCGATGATGTGTAGAGTCCGTTCAGCTCCGAGGCTGGGGACGACTCGGTCCCAACTTGTCCCATCGATGAACATGCCATGCCACAGCACGGCGTCGGGTCCAGTTCCTTCGGTTCGGACGTGCAGGGCTCCTAGGGAAGTGGAGATCTGCTGAGTGGCCGAGGTGGCGGTCATGATGTTGTACCTTTCTCACTTCTGAGGACGAGGTCGAGGCTTTCGACGACTGTCTGATAGCTGTCTTCGACGGGTTCCGAGCGCAGAAATCCGTCAGCGGCCTCGATACTGAGGAAGCCGTGGAGGGCACTTCGCACGAATCGCGCGAGGTGGACCTGGCGCGTGGGGTGCTCGACTCCGTAGCGCTGCAGCACGCGAACCAGGGGTTGCACCGCGGCGGACTCTGCTTCGCGTAGTTCTTCCTCGAAACCGGGCAGGACACGGATGGTGCTGTTCACGAGGCCGGGGTGAGATCGCGCGAACCGGCGATATGCCGACGCGAACGGGATGATGGGCGCATGGGTGTTCTCCTCGAGTGAGGCGGCGAGTTCTCTCTCAAGGTCGCGATAGGCGATGACCGACAGTCCGAGTCGAACGTCCTCGACACTGGCAACGTGTTTGTACAGCGAAGGGGGCCGTACGCCGAGCCGTTCGGCCAGGGTCGTCAGTGACAACTGGTCATAGCCGTGAGCGTCGACGAGTTCCACAGCCTCAGCCAAGACGGTCGCGCGGGTTAGGCCTTTGCGGGGCATGTCTGCTCGATGAACTCGATGACGCGAGGCGAGACTGCGTTCGGCACCTCGGCGTGCGGGTAGTGACCGGCGCCATCGACGAGCAGCCCGTCCATCGCGCCTTTGATGGCCTCCCGCGCGTATGC
This sequence comes from Microbacterium sp. K41, assembly GCF_004794395.1. NCBI lineage: Bacteria > Bacillati > Actinomycetota > Actinomycetes > Micrococcales > Microbacteriaceae > Microbacterium > Microbacterium sp. K41. Next base: position 10,599 of record NZ_SSDO01000269.1, read on the forward strand.
GATCTCGCTCGCAGGGTTCTTGAAGTCTGGATCTTTGCTTCCGACAACCACGAGAGTGGGACGGCTGACCTCGACGATGCGAGCGTCTGACGCGGTGTTGTCGGAGAGGATCATGCGTCCGAGAGCTCGCCATCGACCCGTTTCTTTGAGGTTCTGCCTGATGGCCGCGATGTGGTCATCGAGATCGGCCGGCTTCGCGGATGTGTAGAGCGACTTGTAGTATCCCGGCCACATCCCTCGGGCGAGCGGCGAGGCCATGAATTTCTTGAGCATTCGACTCGCCATTGTTGGCGGTTCCTCGCGGATGAAGCCACCGAGAAGCACGATGCCGGTAACGAGGGCAGGCTCTAGGACGGAAGCGAGAGTCGCGGCGCCACCGACGTAGGAACTCGCTACGAGAGTGGCCGGCCCGCCGTTCAATTCTCGTATAAGCGCCAGGTAGTCGCCAGCGATTGCCTCACGGGTGAACTCGGGCCACTCCGGAGAGGAGTCGCCGAACCCACGAGCATCCACGGTCACGACGCGGTGGCCGGCTGCGACGAGGTCGCGACGGAGGAAACGGTACTGTTCGCGGACATCGCCCATGCCGGTCATCGCAATGACGAGCGGCCCTGAGCCCGTGTCGTCGAACGCCAACTTTCGTTCGCCGTCAATGGTCCTGATGCTGAGGTAATTGGTCATGAGGCTAAGGCTAATAGCCTTAGCCGTGTGTGTCAATGGGTACATATAGGGCGGCCCCCGTCTCCCCTCTCAGCACGGATCACCATGGATGGTACGACTCCATCGGAACTGGTTGACTGAGCTCCCGCACGAAACCAGAACGCCTCTGCCTGTATGTTCGCGGTGCGCCAGTCAACGCGGATCTGCGTGTACTGCCGCGCGGAGGCCCAACGATGAGCCTCGATGAGCAAAGCTGACCCGATCCCTTGGCCCCTCCTGTTCGGATCGACCGCCATGAGAGCTATCTCCGGCCCGTTCTGGGTGAGCTCCAGTGCTACGTACCCCGCGGGCCGGTCCGTGCGCGACGCCTGGTGCGCGAAGATGACCACGTCGTCCCCGGCTGCCCACTCGCGGAAACCTTCTTCGAGCTCGTCGAAGAACTGGGAGGACCGCGGCGAGAAGACTGGGCTCTGCTCCTGTTGCTTGGCTATCAGTGGAACGCGTGGAAGCAACGCGTCGAGGTCTGCGCCACGACGTATCTGCACGTCGCTGCTCCTATCCGCCCTCGGGCGCTGCACTGGGATCTTGCCATACGCCTGCTGATGACCGAATCCGAGGGAGAGCAAAGCCCGCTCGGCGGTATGCCCGGTAGGGAAAACGCACTCGTGGGTCCAGTATCCGGCTCTAGTCCACGCGTCAGCCGCTTCGGTGTAGAGAGCGGTCAGTACCTGCGGGGTATCTGCAATCCAATCGCCGGCACGGCCTCTTCCGGGTTGCTCAGGCTGGTCGAGGATGAACCCGCGGACGCGACCCGCGTCATCGATGGCCTCCCATCCAACGTAGGAGGATCCGGCGCGAACGATCCGGTGAGGACCTTGCACTTCAATGTTGATGACGATCTCTCCAATCAGACGAGCGCGGTTGCGCGTAGGGCTATCTCGTGCGCGGCGAGCGCGTTGGGGGCACGCCGAGCGTTTGTGGACGAGGTGGGCGGGGTCCGGCCGGCACCCGGTAAGCGCCGGGCGATGTGCGTTCCGCGCGAGTACGGTCTACGGTCATCCGGCACACCCAAGCCTTGATGGCGGCTCCGATAGCGCCAGTGAAGGCGACGGGTGTAGGGGTGTCATCGCGGCGGGCGAGCTGAAGGTACCCGTCCTCGCGACCGAGACTGATAGATGGCCCAAGGAGACCGATGGAGATCGGCTTGGGAGTCTTCCCTCGCATGCGGGCGAGTATCGTGTCCGCGGCTGCTCCTCCGAGAGGCAATGCAGTGCGTGCCCCCATCGGAAGGTGTCGGGCCACCCAGTCTGGCGCCTTGACGGCGTCTCCCGCTCCGAGGATCTGTGCGTTGCCGACGCAGATGAGCGTGTCGTCCACCATCAGCCTTCCGTCCCGGTCCACCGGAAGGCCGCTTCGTCGGGCAAGGTCCGGGACCTCGAAACCTGCGGACCATACGACCAGGTCGAACGGCAGTCGGTCACCGTCATCCATGGTCACTCCGTCGGCTGTCACCTCCGAGACGGTTGCCCCCTCGATGACGGTCACTCCGAGTCTGCGCAGACGCCCGCGAATCGAACGGCGCGCCGGAGCGCGCATAGCACTCAGCATCTGGCGTCCGGCCAGCAGCGTGACCTCGGTACTTGTATGAGCTTGCGCCAGCTCGGCAGCGGTCTCCACGCCGGCCGGGCCCCCGCCGACCACGCACACGGTTCGGATACGTGAGGTCGCGAAGCGGCGAGAGATCTCTTGTGCTCCCTCGATGGATCCGATGCTGACCGCGAAATCCGCCGCCCCTTGAACCTTGGTGGAACTGCAGGAACCGACCGCGTAGACGAGCCAGTCGAACGCAAGGGGATGAGAGGCGTCCGCGGTCTCGACGTGAACCGTACGGCTGACCGGGTCGATGAGCTGTGCGCGCCCGAGGAGGACGGTGACGTCGGCGTGGATCATCGAGGTGAGGTCCAGAGCGGCGTCTCGGATTCCGGCCGCGTGTTCGTGTAGTTGAATACGGTGAATGAACTGATCCGTCGGGTTGATGATGGTGACTCGGGTCCGCGCTCGTTCTTCACGGGTCAAGGATGCGAGAAGCCGGTTGGAGGCGATGACCCCCGCGTAGCCGCCACCAATGACGACCACGGAGACGACCTTGGACCTGGCCGCTGCATCTTGTCTCACGGTCGGCCCTCGTCGTGTTGTGCGTGGCGTGGCCGGGGCTGGCGATCTGTGATTCGCCAGTAGTAGCCGAATGGATCGAGCAGCCGAAAATCTTCAAGCCCCCATGGGCGGGACGTCACGTCCTCGTCAATGGGCCAGGCGGTCTCCTCGACACGCCGACGCGCAGCCGCCAGGTCGTGCACTTCGAGCACAAGTTCCACACCGATGGGAGGGCGCCGCGGACGAGTATTGAGCGACGCCCGCTCGGCAGCTCCGACGCGCACGTCGCCTCTCTGGAGCACCAAGTAAGGGGATGCCTCGGTGCGCTCATCCCGCACGACGTCGAACTCCAGGACTTCGGAGTAGAAGCTTGCAGCCAGGTCGAGATCATCAGGGAAGATCTCGATGCGCAATGCGCTCACGGTAGATCCTTTCGATTGAGGAAACCGTGGCGTCGGCGATGCACCCGGCACCACGGTCTCCGGGTTCAGAACTGAGCGATGAAGCTGCCGATGACGCGGTCAATAGCGGCGAGGTCGGGTTCGCTGTTCGCCTGAACGGCAACGGTGATGGTGTAGCTGCCGTCATTGGCAGTGGCGGCGAGGAACACATAGGCGGCTCCAGCCCCGCCGCACTGCTCGTACACCTGATACGTCCCGGTGTGCACTCCGTCATCGAACGGCGCAGACTCCTGCGGAGTGCAGTTCGCGGCGAGGAACTCGTCCGCTCTCTGGACAAGAACGTCCGGCGTGACTCTCGAGCTCGCGTCCGGCGATGCGGCCACCCAGACCCCGGGAGTGTCCCAGCCGTCCGAGAATCCAGCCATGTCGGGCGTGGCGATAACGCTGGACCAGGTGCCGTCATCGTTGGTGTACCCCGCTCCGTCGAGCTGGTTCCAGGCCGCAGGGACCTCGACTTGAATGTTGCCGGAGTCGTCGGTGATGCTGACGAAGTCACCGGTCGCGACCTCGCTGCTCCCCTCGGCTTCGTCCGGCGTGCTCAGAACCTGGACTGCCTCTAGGGCTTCCCCGTTGAATTGGCCACGGTAGTAGATGCCGTCAGCCGGTCGATAGACATCGACGTCGAGCGTTGCGTCCTGTCCGTGGGTGCGGAGCACATCGCAGTAGTCAGCGAGTGTTCCGTCCTGTGCGAGGGTGACGCCCTGCAATTTGGTGAGGAGGTCACCAGGCTCGATGCCGGCCTTGTCGGCGGGCGATCCGGACTGCACCGAGCTCACCCACACGCCGAGTCCTTGCCCGCTCTCGTCCGCGATGGCCTGCGCATTGATGCCCAGGCTCAGGATGTCCTTTCCGGCGATGAGGTCATCGATGACGGCCGTCACCTCGTCACGATGAATCGCGAGGTTCGTGTCGTAGGTGTTGTTGCCGGCGTAGTTAACGCCGACCAGTCGTCCCTTGTCGTCGATGAGTGGACCGCCGGAGTTTCCCCCGCGGATACGAGCGTCGTGTTCGATGACGGTGTCCAGGGATGCCCAGGGCGTCTCGCCCGGCGTGGATGCCTTCGATACGATGCCACGCGTCATGGTGAACGTAGGATCCCCCAGGGGGAAGCCCGCCGCATACACATCCGTCGCGGTCTTGATCTCCCCCTCTCGCCAATCGAAGAACGGGAACGAGTCGCCGGGAAGCTGAATGACCGCGAGGTCCAGGCACTCGGACGAGCCGAGAATCTTCGCGTTGTAAGTCTTGTCCGTGTCGCCCCCGAGCCAGACATCGAGCGTGCCGGCTCCCACCACAACGTGGTTGTTCGTCACGGCGATGCCGTCGGACGAGACGAGGAAGCCGGAGCCACGTCCAGCGGCTTCGTAGCCTCCCTCTTCGGGCGATACAAAGGTGCCAACGGCTTCGATCTGGATAGTGGCGGACTGAACGTCCTCGAACGTCACCGCCTTGCTGGATGACGAGGAGGGAGCCGCGGGGGCGGTGCATGCGGACAGTGAGACGAGCGCAAGCGTGAAGGCGCTGAGCGCCAGAGCGGGGCGACTGGTGGCCCGACGGGTTAGAGAAGAAGTCATGGTGCGACCGTAGAAATCAGCGCTTTCGACGTCCTTTCCCGCGACCCTCGCCAGGCTTGCATCGCTCTTGCACGTGTTCCCTCGGCTCGGCCGACGACCGACGTCATCCCGCGTCGAGCGTCGGAGATAGTGACGGGTGCAGGTGGACGCTCCCCAGCGCGATGGTGGCCTGTGCGGCGCCCTGTCGCAGGCTCTCGTCGATGCCATAACCTCCGAGGGCGGTGTGCAAGAAGCCCGCCATGAACGCGTCGCCGGCACCGTTGGTGTCCACGATGTCGACGGGGAGGGCCTGGGTGGAATATCGCGTACCACCCGCGTCCAGGGCGACGGCTCCGGCCGCTCCGCGCGTGCACACGGCGAGTCGTGGTCCTCTCTCAAGGCACGAGCTCATCAGCGCCCACGGGTCGCTTATGTTGTCGTCGTTCATGAACACCACGTCCGCCGCTTCCACGAAGGGCTCGTGATACGGGGAGGCGCCGTCGTAGTCGTGTAGGTCGACCCAGAGTTCAGCTGCCCATGCAGCCTTGGGCCGCCGCTCGAGCAGTGCTGCACCGAGATCACTGAGATCGACGACGGCGAGGTCCGTCCTTCCGAGCGCCGTTTCCAGCGCATGGAGAGTGTCCTGGGAGGCGGAGGACGGCGTGTCTACGTAGATGGATAGCCGCGCGCCCGCACGAGTCATGAGGTTGACGTGCTTCTCGGTGCGGCTCGAAGCATGCGCGTGAAGCATGACTCCCGCTGCGGCGAGCGCGGCGCGCACCTGCCGACCTTCTGGATCGTCGGCGAGGAGCGCGTGGAGCTCGCTGGACGTTCCTAGCTGTGCGAGGTGAAGCGCCTTTCCGGCCGACGTCCCCCCGATGGTGTGAGCGGACCGCCGAGCGAACTCCATGTGTGGCGTGGGTTCGGGAAGATGGTCCAGTTCGATGAGGTGGTTCCAGGATGCGGGGCCTACGATTACGACGCGCGGGGTACGCGGCTGTGAGGTTTCGGGCATGGGCAGCGTCACTCTTTCGTGGTGGTCGGGCCGTGAATGAAGAAGACGGTGTGCAACGCCGAAGCAGCGCCGCACACCGTCAGTATCTGAGGCTGGGGTCCTCAGATGGCTTCCCCATGGAGGGGATAGGGGAAGCGGCCTGCAGGGTCGTGCTTGCGACGCACCTCTCGGAGTCGCGCGGCGACGTCCGGCGCCCATGACGTCACCGGAACCCCCGGGATGGGACGGTTGGCACGGCCGAAGAAGTTGATCTGCGTGGATAGCGACCTCCATCCGCCCATCGTCGTGAAGAGGGTGTCGATGACCTCGGGGATGACCGTGTGGAGCAGCTCCGGTACGGGAGCGCCGACGACGTGGAGGCTGTACGCGGCACCGCGTCCTCCGACAGCGTTGTCTGGTTCGGGGGTGCGCGCGAGCGCACCTCCGAGCAGTCGGACTTCCACGGCAGCGAGTGGGACATCGGCGTTCGGTCCCGCGACTGCCAGCAGCGCGTCTGCAGCGGCCGCGGTGAAACCGTGGAGGAGGATGCCGCCTTCCATGACGGGCATGGGATTCACCGGGTCGGCGTGGATGCGCCCGATCTCCTGGTAGGGCATCACTCCCACCGCGTCGATGAGCGGACGTGCCACCTCGCGAAGGGGTGCCATCAGTGCCTCGGCGTCGTCAGCCGCGCCGACGTATCCAATACGCACTGCGCAGACGAAGCGTCCGCGCAGCGGCTCGGGAAGCTCGGGGAGCGGCGGAAGCCGGAGCATTGCGACCGAGGTGGTCATTTCGTCCGGGAGGTCATGGGACCATTCGGCGAAAGTACGGAGGACGGCCGCGGCGTCCTCCGCCGCGTAATACAGCGCCCCGCCGTAGAGGGTCGACAGTGGGAAGAGGTCGATCTCGACCTCGACCACAACGCCGAAGCCTCCCTTGCCCCCGCGCAGTGCCCAGAAGAGGTCCTGGTTGAACTCTGCGTCGGCGCGAACGAGCCCGCCATCGGCTGTGACGACGTTGATCCACCGGACGTGGTCGGCGGCGAAGCCGAACGTTCGGGCCACGGGCCCGATGCCACCGCCGAGCAGATACCCGACAACGCCGACGTGCGGCGCGGATCCACAGAGCGCCGCCAGCCCATGCGGAGTAGCCGCATCGAGGACGTCCGTCCACGTTGCGCCTGCGCCAACGCGAGCAGTGCGAGCCGCCGGATCCACCTCGACGAACGCCAGCCCATCGGTTGCGATGGCGATTCCCTCGGTGACGGCCGCCTGGGCTCCATGGCCCTTGCCCAGGACCTGCACAGGCAGGCCGTGCCGGTTGGCGAGCGTCACGGTAGCCGTAACGTCGCTAGAAGACTGTGGCACCACCACCAGTTCAGGCGTGTGGGTGATGTCCCGGTTGAATCCCAGCAGCGCTGAGGTGTACTCGGGGTCGCTGGCTGCGTAAGCGTGCGAGACCCCTGCGGCGCGGAGCTCGACGACGAGCGAGACGTCCAGATTGGTCGACATGATTCCTCCAGTGAGATCGACGGATGACTATTTCTCTCTCGGTCACCTGTCGCCGACCTTGCACCGGTCCGCTCGCTACCTTGCGTCGGGTCTTAGGACTTAACGCGTGGCAGCGCGCGAAGATACGCGGCGACCACCGCGTGCACGTCGAGTTGCAGATGCGGCGACGCAGCGTGGACGGTCCGCGAGAAGGTCATCGCGTCGGCGAGCAGCATGATGTCGCGTCCCTGCTGCGGGGTTGCGAGAAAGCCGAAGCGCTTCAGTAGATCGGGAGCAGCGGCGAACGCACCCGCGAGAAGTGGAGATTCAGAGGAGAGGATCCCGCTGAGCGGGTCTGCGGCGAGGTAATCCAGCACTAGCGCGTAACGAGCGCGCATGTCGTCCGGGCGCGACACCAACGCCGAGACGAAGTCTTCCACCAGCCCTGCCAGCTGCTCGATGCGGCCTTCGGCGTCGTCGGCGGGCTCGGCCGCGGCGAGGGCGGCGAAGTAATCGTTCAGATCTGCGAGGCTGCGTTCGGCGAGTCTGTCCGCCACGATCTGCAGCAGGGCAAGCCTCGTGTTCGCGTAATAGGACGTCGATCCTTGCGGGAAGCTCGCTTCTCGGTCGACGGCGCGGTGGGTGAGGGCGCGTAAGCCGCTCGTTGCGATGACTCGGATCGCCGCGTCGGCGAGGAGCTGCGGCCGATTCGGTGGCGAAGTCTCATTTTCTTGCACCCGCGACACTCTACAGGTGTATAGTCGCCTCGAAAGAGCCTCTACATCTGTAGTGAAACGGAGAGATCGATGCGTATCGCGATTATCGGAGCTGGAATCGGCGGGCTGGCCACCGCAGTCGGTCTGCAGCGTGCCGGCGCGGAGGTGGTCGTGTTCGAGCGCGCCGCCGAGCTCGCCCCTGTCGGGTCCGGCCTCTCGGTGTTCCCGAACGGAATTGCCGCGTTGGACTCCCTCGGACTCGGTTCGTCGTTCCGCGCTATAACCAGCGCGAATGCAGCGGCACTCGACGCGGGGCAGCGTCGTCCGGATGGAGGCTGGCTGGCACACTTGCCTCAGGAAGCCGTCAGTGGACTTCGTGTGGTTCACCGGGCGGAGCTTCACGAGATCCTCGTTGAGGCTCTGCAGCCCGGCACCCTGCGCCTCGGCACTGTGGCGTCTGCGTCGCGTGACGCCACCTCGACGGACGTCGAGGTGATTGAGGTTGATGGAGAATCACGCATCGAAACGTTTGATCTGGTCGTCGCCGCGGACGGCATCAACAGCGCCGTTCGCCGCTCCTGGCCCGGCGACCCAGGGCTGCGGTATTCGGGGTACTCAAGTTGGCGTGGAGTAACGAGCCACCCGGTCGATCTGTTGGGCGCCGCTGGTGAGACGTGGGGCCGGGGACTCCGGTTCGGCATGGCACCGCTTAAAGACGGCCGCGTCTACTGGTTCGGCGTCGCGACGATGCCGGCGGATGCGAAGATCGACGACGAGTACGCGCGCGTTCGTGAGCTGTTCGGCGAATGGCACGATCCGATTCCCGCCCTCCTGGATGCCACAGACCCTGCGGTCGTCTTCCGCCTCCCCATCAACGACCTCGCCGAACCACTGCCCACGTTCCGTCGAGCCAATTGGGTGTTGCTCGGCGACTCCGCCCATGCGATGACTCCCGATCTGGGTCAAGGGGCGAACCAGGCGATGGAAGATGCAGCGACCCTCGCCGCTCTCCTTTCCGGAATCGCGAGCAACCCAGCCCCGGCACAGGACCTCGTCGATTCGGCGCTGGCCGAGTACGACCACCTTCGACGGCAGCGCACACAGCCCATCGCCAAACGCGCCCGGATGCTCGGCGCGCTCGCCCACGTGCCGTCCCGCGCCGGCGTCGTTCTCCGCAATGCGGTCATGCGACTGACTCCCGCAGCCGCCATGGGCAAGCAGGCCGCAGCGGTGCAGACCTGGATGCCCCCGGCACCCACCGGCCGGGTGGCTCCTGCTGACGTGCGGTGACTGACATGGCAGGCACGTTCTCTCCGCTACATGCGAAGGTCGAGGCGCCCGCGCTCCGTCTTCTCGGTGACATGCAGGTGAGTTCCGATGTCCTGCCGCCGGTGCTCCCGCAGCCGGGTCGCGTGGCGTCTCTCCTCGCGCTCCTGGCTCTCGAGCCGGGAAGAGTGGTCTCCGCGGAGCGTTTGATGGATCAACTGTGGGAGGACACGCCTCCGCAGTCAGGAGTTGCAGCGCTGTACGTCTACGTATCGCGCCTACGGCGACAGTTGGCTCCCCTCGGCGTATCCGTCACCACCCGCGCTCCCGGCTACGTCCTCGAGGTAGCTCCGGATGTGGTCGATATCGTCCTGTTCTCGAACGTCGTCGCTGCGGCCGAGTCGGCGCTTGAGGAGCGGGATCTGGAGGAAGCCGAAGTCTGTCTACGTCACGCGCGCGCACTCTGGCGTGGTGACCCCTTCCAGGGAACATCCGCATGCAGCGATCTTCTCCTCGAAGCGCAACGTCTTCAGCGTCTTCGAGACCGAATGTCGGAGTTGGACGCGCGACTCCTGCTGGCGACCGGACAAGCCCGTGCCGCGGCTGACCTCGCCCGGACGCTGACGGAGCGCGACCCTCTCAACGAAGCCCACTGGGCACTGCGCATGGAAGCAGAGCGGGACTGCGGAAACGTCGCCGTGGCCCTCGCGCTGTTCGAGGAGTTCCGTGAAATCCTCGCGGACTCCCTGGGCATCGACCCGGGTGCCCGGTTGAGACATCTGCATACCGATCTCCTCCAGGACGATCTCCGAACCGACCTGAACGTGACGTCCGCGAGCGACACTTCTCCGCCAGCGGGCCACGCCGGAATCGGTAGAACGACGCACGTGGACGAAATCCGCTCGGCGATCTCCTCTGCCGCCGACGGTCACGGGCGTCTGCTCATTCTCGAAGGACAACCGGGCGTCGGCAAGACGTACCTCGCGGAGCAGGCCGCGCGAATCGCCGAGGATGTCGGGCTGGTGACGGCATGGGCGCGGACCGTTGAGGGCACCGGCGCTCCGCCCCTGTGGCCCTGGCAGCGAATCCTTGCCGCGCTTCCTGGGGCGAGCGATCCGACAGGTGCTGGCGAGGTCGCTAACCTGCGGTCTCAGGTCGAACCATCCGACGACGCAGACGAAGCGCGCTTTCGCCTGTCAGAAGCGCTCGTTGCACGGGTTCTCACCCAGTCCAGCCAACAGCCCATGCTTCTCGTGTTCGATGACGTGCAATGGGCCGACGACCCGACCCTGCATGCCATCGGAGTGCTGGGCTCAGCCCTGCGATCCTCCGCCTGTGCCGTGATCCTGACCGTGCGTCAACCAGTCGCGCACCGGCCCGCCCTCGCATCAACACTCGCAGGTCTCCAACGGGAGACGACGACGCGACGGGTACCAGTGAGCGAGTTCACGCTGGCCGAGATCGCCGAGGAACTGGCTCGCACGTCCGAGCTGAGAACTGATGACGTCACTGCAGTCGCAGAGCGGCTTCGTGAACGAACCGGCGGTAACGCCTTCTTCCTTACGGAACTCATGAAGGCAGCTGACGGCGTCACCCTGCCAGCCAGCATCGCAGACCTCATCCACGAACGCCTCGCTCCACTCAGTCCATCGTTGCGTGACCTCGTCGATATCGCCGCTGTCGCCGGCCTTCACATCGACGTTCCGCTCCTGGGCGCAGCGCTGGGCGCTGGTCTCCCGGAGATCATGTCGGGAGCGGACGAGCTCTGCGCGGCGGGGTTGTGGAGACAAGAGCCTGATGGATTCATGTTCGCGCACAGCCTCGCAAGAGACTCGGTACTCTCCGCGGTGTCTCGAGCGGGTATGTCGAGGGCACATCAACTGCTCGCAGACGCCCTGGAGCGGCGTTACTCTGCCGATCTCGAACCGGTGCTCGAGGCAGTCGCCTACCATCGACACCGTGCAGCCGCTGGAATGAGCGACGAGAAGGCATTTCTCGCCTGTACGACAGCGGCCGACCGAGCCACTCGAAGCCTCGCCTTCGACCAAGCGGCGACCTTCCGAGAAAGAGCTCTGGGCTGCATCCCGACTGACGAGCTAGAGCCCCGAAGGCGGGCTGAGACACTCTTTGCCCTCACCGCGGAACGACGTGCAGCCGGCGATGTCGTGGGCGCCGCTTCTGCGCTTCGCCAAGCGATCAGAGCAGCCCAACAACTTCAGAACCGCGCCTTCACGGCGCAGGTGCTCGCGCTCCTGGGCGAGGCGACACTGTGGAACTGGCGGCAGTACGGCGAGGTCGACGTCGATGCCATTTCGCTCCTCGACGATCTCCTGTCAGACCCTTCCCTGCCGGATGTTGAACGCTCCGATCTATCCATCGCCCTGGCTATGGAGCTGTACTACGCCGACGAACCGGATCGATCCCGCGCGAAAGCACTCACCGATGAGGGCGTTATCAAGGCGGCGCAGATGGGTGACCCTGCACGCCGTTCGAAGGCATACAGTGCAGCGGTGTTCTCCGTGTGGAGACCGGACAGTGAAACCGCGCGCCTGTCGATCCTTGACGAATGGCTCGCCCCCTCCTCGGCCAACGGCGCGATCCCTGGCGAGATCGTTGCGCGTCTTCACCGCGCCAGCGTTCATCTCGTGTTGGGCGAGATCGATGCGTGGAGCGAAGACATCGAACGCGCTGGAGAGCTACTCACTCGCGCGGGTCGCGCGGAATTCAATGCACAACACGCGGCTCAGATGGCGGGAGCAGCTCTACAAGCGGGAAGGCTCGGTGACGCAACGGAGCTGATGGCTCGAGCTGACGCGATTATGCGACGAACCAGCATGTGGGGAGGCGCGTGGGTCACGTGGATGCAGCGGCTCGCCCTCGCACGAATCGAAGGTCGAGTCGCCGACATCGCCGACGACCTCCTCGCCGCAGCCTCGCCGGATGGGCAGCGTGCGCTTCGCTGGGGAGCGGTGCTCGCCCTCGCGGAGGCTGGCCGCATCGACGAAGCTCGGGCGATGCAGGGGCGATGGAACCTGCGGACCATGCCGAAGTCCAGCACGTGGACCACGGACTTTGACGTCGCTCAAGCAGCAGAGGTTGCTGTTCACTTGGGAACGCCGCTGCTCACAGACGCCTACGAGGCGGTCGCGAGGTCATCTTCCCCGTTGTTGATGGCGGGCACGGGCGTTGCCATCCTCGGGCCGCGAGACGAGCTTCTTGCACGCATCGCCACGCGCCTCGGCCGTAGTTCCGCCGCAGCAGAGCATCAAGAACGGGCACGCCGCGTCACCGAGCATGTTCGCGCTGCTCTGGGCGTCGAACCATCCTGGCCTTTGAGAAGCGAGTGAGACGGTCGGAGTAACGACGGCACAATGGCCCGTGGTGTCGGAACACCACGGGCCATCGCCATCGCTAGACGCTGATGAGACGGTGGCCCTCGATGGTTCAACCATCGAGGGCCACTGTGTTACTGCTCCGTCCGACGCCGCCTGACCAGGAGGACTCCGAGCAGTATGGCGACGAGGCCGACTGCACCTCCGGCGCCAATCCCCAGCCCGGTTACAGCCAGAGCGGCGGGACCGTTCGCTCCTGCGCTCGGCGACTGTCCAGAACCGCGTCCGTCGGGCTCCGTCGGGTCTGTGGGGTTGGCCGGGTTGGTGGGATCCGTCGGGTCTGTGGGATCCGTCGGGTCCGTCGGGTCCGTCGGGTCCGTCGGGTCCGTGGGGTCCGTCGGGTCCGTCGGGTCCGTGGGGTCCGTCGGGTCCGTGGGGTCCGTGGGGTCCGTCGGGTCCGTCGGGTCCGTCGGATCGGCGGACGGTGTCCACCGCAGGTAGTTCAGCTCCCGAATGTTGTCGCCCGCGTCAGCGACCCCGGCCCAGGGCGTCCGGAAGTGGACATCGCCCGGTACGAGGGTGTTCGAGTAGGAGGCGAAGACCACCTCCGATCCGTCCGCTGTGACCGACATGAGAGGCCGCCCGGGCCAGGGCGACATACCGACGTCGCAGCGACCGTTGTCGCACTCGCCGGCGAACACGGTCACGCCCGGATTCCCGTCTCGGTCGACGTCGATACGTTCCAGTTCCTCGGTGGCGACGTTCCAGCGGTACATTCCTGCACCATCGCTTCCCTCGAAGAAGCCGAACATCACCACCTGCGAACCGTCGCCGCTCAACAGAGCTTGGACAACCGGCGAGGATGCCGCCGTGTCGGGGGCTGTGTCTCCGCTGACTTCGGTGACCTTACCGGTCTCGAGATTGACAAGGTACACGTCGTCCTTGAGGTCGGTGTCACCCCCTTCCTCGCCTAGGTCGCCTCGTCCGTGGACGAGCGCGAGCGATCCGTCGTCGGAAAGGTCAAGCAGATCGAACTCGATGGGAAGGATCTGACGCGAGCCGGCCTCGCCCGCCTGCCAGTCCTTCCAGAACAGCATGCCGACGGACACAGAGCTCGTACGCGCGATTCGGGAGCCGTCGCCGCTGATGCGAGGTGCTGACGAACCATCAAGCTCGACCACCTGTTCGTCATCACCTTGCAGGTCTCGGACGTGGACCGCTGCGCCATCCTCGGTTGCCGCGACCACCCAACGCCCATCTGCGCTGACTGTCGACTGCATCAGGTCGGCGTAGCCGCTGAGTTGCGAAGTGGCACCGGAGTCCAGGTGGAGCAGTGTCTGTCCGACGGACGCGAGCGGGTGGTCCGGGGACATGCGCACGTCGAAGTAGCGCAGATCGACCGGGACCTCGTAACGCGTCACATCTCCGGTCGTGGTGTCTTCGATCTCGACCGCGCCGACTTGCTGGCCCTGGCCCGGAACATCGAATGCATCTGTGCCGCGGAGCAGGTAGCGACCTCCGTCCGCCGACACTGATGGAGCGAAGCCGATCTCATCCGCGTAGGTCATGAACGGCGAAGCGGCGTGGTCCCGGAGGAAGTCGGTCCCACCGATGTCGCGGCGAGCGGCGACGTCGACCTGTAGATCACGTTCAGTCGCGACGCCGAACCGGTCCGTGACACGTACGCGGGCTGTGTAGGTTCCCGGCTGGTCGTAGCGGTAGAGGAAGAACTCATTTCGCTCGCCGGACGATAGAGAAGGCAGCAGCGGGCGATCCAGAGTGCTGTCCCACTCGCCGTCCCCATCTGCGTCGAGCTCGTAGCGGACAATCACCTGCTCGGAGTCAAACGCGAACACATCGAAGCGGGTGTCGTACCCCGCCTCCGGTCGGTTAGGCGTGAGCAACCCGTTGATGATGGGAGCGGTGTTGGCAGCAACGCGCACGTTCACTTCCAGCTCTGCGGGTTCATGGAATGCGTCGCCGGGGAAGTGGACCAGCATCTTGTGCACTCCTGGGGCCAGAGTGGTTCCGATGTCGACCGGCAACCCGTACCGGGCTCCGTCGCGGACCACCGCGCTTCTCGCGCCCTGCCACGTCACTTCGATGCCCGAGTCATCGACGGCACCCAGGATCCCAGCAGGTCCACGAAGGACCACGGGCAGCGTGACGAGTGAACCCTGGCCGACGGTCGGGTGCTCCTCTACGGTGACGGTGGCACGTGTGACGTACACCGTGACCGTCGCGGGCTCCGAAGTGTGCACCCCGTCCTCTGCGACGTAGGCGAAGGAGAGCTCTCCAACGAAATCCCGATCCGGGCGCACGAGCACTCGGTCATCCGCGATGGTGACGGCCGCGTCCGTCGGCTGCTCGACCACCCTGTATGTGAGGTCGTCCCCGTTGGGGTCTGTGCCTCGCAGTCGTCCGGTCACATCGGTCGCGTACGGAGTCTGCAGAGTGATGTCGGAGACGCGAGGCATGTCCCCTCCGGGACCGTCCGCTGTGGGCCCGACCCGCGACGCAGTCAGAGCGACGACTCGCGTGTTCCCGACTGACGCCGTGACCTCGGACCCTGCGTAGCCCGTAGCAAGCTCCGCCAGTTCAGCGGTATAGATCCGGTCGCCCGCAGCGTCATCGCCTGCCGTGCCATCGTCTCGCAGCGGAGTGCGGAATGTCGTCTGCTTCGCGTCCACCGTCCGCGAAGACAGCGTCGTCGGCGCAGTTGTCGCGTCTGGCAGGACGAGTGCGGCGGTGAGCTCGGCGGGAGCCTGCTCGTCAGGTTGAGCGAGTTCAGCGGTCACCCGGATGGGAAGCCCGTCCACCCACACGGCGAATGACACGGTCCGCGCTTCTGCCGTGTGGAAAGAAATCGCCCAGTTACCAGTCGTCTCTCCATCGATCTTGCCGCTGCGATCCGAGAGCACGCCGGTCTGTCCGGCAGGAACCTCGAAGGTACTTCCGTTCACACTTGAACGAATAGTGGCTGTCACCTCGCCGGGCGCGGAGAGCGTCACTCCCACGGCAGATGCTCCTCGCGGGACAGAGAAGGCCCATGTGCGTCCACCGGCCGGCACATCCATCGTCTGCAGGTCCAGAAGCTGTGGCGCATGAGGCGGGTCGCCAAGGCCGGAGAGCCAGTCGGAGACTCCGTCGATGAACGAACGCACCGAATCTGCGATCCCATCCACAGGTGACGTCGACGGAACCGACGTCAGGCGCGGCAGAAGGAAATCGGAGGTGATCTCGTCGTCACCGAGCATCTCTTCTAGACGCACCGCATAGGTGGATGCGTCGCTGTAGCCGCTCAGGACAGAGCTCGTGGTGCTGAAACCGTCGCCAGGCTCGTCGCTGAAGCACGTCGTGTCTTCAGCGTCTCCCGCCACGACAGATACGGATGCTCCGTGCGTACGGGTGACGCGCTCGTTGAACTGCGTCATCACGTCGGTGCGGTACTCCAAGTGTGCCGCGTCGAGGAAGAGGTCGGCGCAGGCCGCTCCGGCGTTCGGTGTTCCGAGGAGAATCAGGCGTTCCACGGTCCGCGCATCTTCGGACACATACTGGTCGAGGAACAGGCGGGCGGGGATGCCGCCCGTGGAGTGGGCGATGATGTCGACCCGCTCGGCGTTGGTGAGTGCCCTGACCTCGTTCACTGTGGCAGCGATGTGCTCGGCAGCGGCCTCGACGTATCCTTCGGGTCCAGCGACGACGTCGGCTGCTGCAGTCTCGATGTGCCAGTCCTCGCGTTGAGCGGTCAATTGTTCGGCGAGGGCGGTGAACCCGTCTGCAGTGCCCCACCCTCCGACGGTGATGACGGGGCGTGGCTCGACGGTTACCTCTCCGGTGAGCGCCTGAACCGGGCCGTCATCCGCGACCAGTGCGATGCGAATACTTGCGGGCGCGCTCGGAGATCCCTCGTTCCAGGAGAGACCGGTCGTGTCCCACTCCCACGTCTCGTCGCGGCGCTCTCCGGGGCGGAGACTGAACGGTTCGCTTTCGTGCCGCAGTTCACCGTTGATGAAGAACTGAGCCCGGAGCCCTTCGACGGGGTCGCGATCCGAAGCGTCGTTGTTCGCAGCGGTCGCGGTCAGCCGCACTGTGCTGCCGTCGACCGTACGGTCCACGACGAGCACTCGGTCCTCGGGGGTTGCATCGACGCGCTGCTCATCCATGCGTCCTCCAAGCTCCAGGCGTGGGGGCTGCGGAGCCTGGCCGTACGGATACAGCAGAACATGGGTGTAATCGTCGAGGTCCAAAGCGCCCAGGGACGCGACGATGACTCGGTCGTCGGTGATTCCTGAACTGCTTGTGTACGAACCCCACCCCGAGTCTTCGAGGTCGCCGACGTGGTCGAGCAGAGAGTAGACACCCTCTCGCCACACCCAGCCACGGTCGAGACGCTGAGGCCCCACGGCGACGTCCCCTACAACGTCACCACGAAGGTTCACGCCGGTAGGAACGCCGTCTCCAAGGAGGACACCGTCGCTCGCGCTTGTCCAAGACCACGCTCGCTTCGTGCCGTCCGTCGCTGCGGTCGAGCCAACCACCCGACCATCCTCGCTCAGGGCGGTCGCGACGACGTCGATGCCAGCGAATGCAACAGGGAGGGTGATGGCGACGGGTTCTCCAGCGGCCGGATGGAACCAGCTGCGAGCGCCATTGACGTAAATCAGGTCGCCTCGTGCGTTCACATCAACCACAAGCCCCGGAGCGTCGAACGCGAGCGGCTTCTCGCCCGGGCTGGGCCAAACGATGTTCTGGACGGCACCGCTTTCTTGCGGCGTCAGGTGACCGAAGACGCGACCACTGTCGTCGATCCCGACGATGTCAATATCACCGCCCGCAAGGAGCGGCATCGACTCCCAGAGTGTGCCGGTGTCGCTCCAGCACCACAAGAGATTCCCGTGGTCGTCTCGACACGACCCGACGAGAAGGTCATCAGTGACGCCCGAGATGGACTCGGCACCTGTGAGCTCTGTCTGCCGCCCGGTCTGGAGGGAGACTCGATAGGCCTGACCCTGAATAGTGACGTAGGCATCTTCATTAGTGAGCACTCCCACTCGGGCCCGGCCGATACCGGGGAGCATGCGCGTCACCCAGTCAGGCATCTGCTCATTCTCGAGAATCGTGACGGACGTCTCGACATTGCCCAAAGTCAGTCCGGCGGCTCCGGTGAGACGCACGAAGAAGTCAAGGTCGCCACCTTTGAGCTCGTCGTCGAGGATCTCGACTTCAATGAAGTTCTCGGTCTCGCCGGGTTCGAAGGTGACGACGCCGTCGCCGGCAACGAAGTCCTGACCCGCAAGGGCCGTGCCGTTCACCGTCTCCCATCCGACTTCTGCGGGTTCGTTTGGCGCCCCGGTGAGGGTAACGGGGATGCGCACCGAACTGTCGTTCTCGCCGACGACTGCCGTCTTCGGAAGATCAGCGCACAGCTGCAGCAGCACCTTCACCGCATCGGGGTGGTGCTCGATCTGCGAACACCCGTCCAGCGGTGCGTACTCGCCGCTGACGGAGCTGGCTCGGATGATGTCATACTCTCCGGGGACGGCGGCGTCGGTATCCGTGCGAAGGTCGAGAAGGCCTGCGAGTTCGGCGGTGCCCGTGACGTTCAAGGCGTCCTGGTGGAGCTGGCCGAGGCGGATGCGCAGGGAAGCGTCGGCGCGCTGTCGGTAGTTTCCATCGATGGTGAGAGTGTCGTACGTATCGTCGGTCCCAGGTTCAACAGCCCCCTGGTTCTCTACGGTTCCGAAGACAGCGCCAGAGCCGCTAAGAGCTGCTCCGGCGGCGATGGCGACGATTCCAGAGTTGGCGTCGATTCCTGCGCGCTCGGCGACCTGTGCGCGCCCGGCGAGCACGTCGACGCGCGAGGCGATGACGTCAGCGCTGTCCCGCACGTCGAGGATGCTGCTAGTGGTCAGTTCGCTCGCCAGCAGTTGTGCATCGTCGTGGAGGATCACGTCGCCCGCGAGCGCGGCTGTCGTTGCCGACGTCCACCCCGAGAGATCCATTCGGCCGCCGGCGTCGACATCGAGTCGGCCTGCTGTCTCGATCTTCGTGTCGGCGCTTGCGTCGAGGACTCCGCCTACGATGATGCGTGTCCCTTCTGCTCCCGAAAGCGCTCCGTTGAGAGTCGAGGCGCCGTCGAGACGGAGAGTGGCACCGTTCGCGACACTCAGCATCGATTCTGGTGCGAGCTCGAGCGCGGCGTCGACGTCGAGCGTTGCGGCATCGACGGTCACGATGCTGTCGAGCGCGAAGCGGCCGCCGCCGCGGATCGTCAGGGTCGCGCCTCCATCCAGCACGCCACCAGAAACGTTGAGGCGTGCGTCGTCGACGAGTGAGATATCTGGCTGCGTGGCCGCCAGGACGAGGAGGCTGGCCGCGTCGAGGGTCTTACCCGCTGCGAGGGTGGAAGCGCCGGTATCCAGGCGCAGGCGCTGCGTCTGAAGGTTGGTGGCCACCTCTCCTCCACCCCAGGTGAACTGGTCGGTCACGGTCAAGCTCTCCGGTCCAGCGACGACTCCGCCGATGAGTTCGGCGCGGTCTGCGGTGACGGGGACGTTCAGCGTCATGGTCCCGTCGCTCACGAAATAGTCGAGTTCGGCATTGTCTTCCGACTCGAACACGACCTCGCCGCCGACGAGAAGAGTGCCGAGGTCGATGTCGCCGAGCATCAGGATGCGGGATCCCTCGAGGGCTTCCAGTTCGCCCTCCCCGGTGAGAGAGCTCGGCTGTCCCCATCCGGTCCGTGTGTTGACACCGACGTAGTTGTCCACGTCGATGGTCCACTCGCCCCAGAGCGTTGCACCACCGAAAAGTTCAAGGCGGCTCTTGCTGCCGCCGACGTTCGTCTTTGATTCTGGCTCGGTGATGACGAAGCTGGTGATGCTCAGCACGGACGAGTTCACTCGGAAGGAGTCTTCGACAACGATGGTGCCGCCGTAGATGGCAGCATCCGCGGTATGTACGGACTCCAGCTCTTGAACGGTGAGGGCGACACCCTCGCTGATCCCGAGCCGAGGTACCGAGCCATGTCCAGAACGATCCGTGAAGTGAAGCGCTTGGACGCTCGACTGGCCTCTGACCACGAGGGAGCCCTCCACGACGACGACGGCGTCAGCGACGAGCCGACCGACGTCTGCCGAGAATCCCTTCGGCACCACGAGCTCGCTGTCAGTCGCGCACGCCACCTGGGAGCTGGTGGGAACAGCGGACGGGCTCCAGTTTCCAGGTATATCCCATCGACCACCCCACCCGCCGACCCACGTCACGTCACAGAGCGGAGGTTCTTCGTCGGCGAAGGCTTCAGCAGCTGTAGGGGCCGGCTCCTGATGCTGGGCGAGTTCGTCCTGCAATTCATTCACCCACTCGGGCGCGGGCGGCGTCTCCACGGCATTCTGCGGATATGTCTCTGCGGCGTAGGTCGGAGACACCGTGAGGCCCGCAACTAGGGCGACGGTGAGGAGCGCGGCGGAAGCCGCTCGGAGGGCGAAGGCGCGTCGGATGTTCATTGAGATCTCGTGTCAGCGGGTTTGTGCGGAGGGGTAGAGGGACGGGAGGAGGTGTTCGAAGAGTCCGACCTCCTCGACGTTATGGCAGATCCATGCTTCTTCCATTCCCGGTCTGAATACGCGAGAGCGGAGATAGGCGTTGATGGGAAGAGCCCAGGCCGAACGGGCGCCCACATCCATCACCGATGTGTAATGGGTGGCGGATTCCGCACGCGACCACGTGTGCTCGAGCTGGAAGAACACGACCCCCGCGATGCGGAGAACAAGTCGTATTCCGGTAGGGTCGAGCTTTTCCACTCGGTCAATTGAGTCGATATAGAAGCGCTCGTCACGTCCCATCGCTTCGACAATGCGGAAGCGTGCGCCTTCACCGGCGCCACCTCCCGGCGCCGAGCGCTTAAGCTCCCAGTGAATGTGGTCGAGCGGGTGCCAGGCGCGATACCGCGGGACGGTTTCACCCGCGTAGGACATGTGCTCACCGATGTGAGAGAACCATTGGAGGAGCATCTCGGGGGTCACCCCCTGCAGCGGCTCGTGGTCGATAGTGATTCGCAGCCGTCTGTGCGGGAACTCCTGGATCGAGGTGCGCCCTTCCGGGACGGAGCGCAGGGGAAACACCACGGGGAGCGGCTGCGGGAGCGGAAGCCTGTGCATGAAGATGCCCTTCAGATGTGTACGGGTGCTTTCAGTGCCATGTTGCGGCGAGGGTCTTGCACGGGCCTTTCGCGATGCTGAACCTGCGACTCGATCCGTGCGAGATGCCGGCGGCTACGCCATCCGACCGCGGCGGTACCAGTCCGCGGTCGCGCCGACAGACTCCGCATAGGGTGTCGCGTTCGCTCCGAAGCGTGCGGTGAAATCGGAGGCGTCGATGACGAACGGCTGCTCGAACTGATAGATCATCTCCGCTCCTTCGCGTGCGAGGGGCCAGACCATACCGAGGGCCTTGCCCGTTCTGCTGGAGATGCGGGAGAAACGGACCGGGCGGTCGTTCGACGGAGCTGCGAGCTGGATGAGATCGCGTGCCGTGGTGGGCGGGGGTGTAGGAATCATCCAGACCCGCCCGGCGGAATCATCGGCCTCGGCGAGCGTAATCAAGCCACGCGCGAAGTCGTCGATGAACATCGGAGTAATGGGGAGATCAGGGTTGCCGATGTAGATCGGTCGCTTTCCGCGCGCAGCCGCTCCGATGAATGAGGCGTTCAAGAGAGAGCCGACGTGCGGCCCGAAAAGCTCGGGCGCTCGGCCGATGGTGACATCCGCCACGCCCCGATAGTGCGCAGTCAGCAGCATCTCGCCAAGCCAGGCGCGGAGGACTCCCTTATGGCTCACGGGACTTTCCGCGGTCCGCTCGGACATCGGACCGTTGACCTTGCCATACATCCATGTGTCGTCGGCAAACACGACGCGTGCACCGACGTCCCCGGCCGCCTCGATGATGGCGCGCGTGATTCGCGGGAACTGCGACTGCCAGTTCTCGAACGTCGGCATGACGCAGTGATAGACGACCGATGCACCCTCCACGGCCTTTCGGAGGCTGGCGGGGTCGAGTGCATCGGCACCGACCGAAGTGACCCCGGCCGGCAGATCGGCTTGGACGCGTCGGCTTACCGCGCGCACTGCCGTTCCGCGAGCGCTGAGCTCTCGGACGATGACGCGTCCGGTTGCCCCGGTTGCGCCGACTACCGCATGAATGTTGTGAGACATGAAGGACCCTTCCCAGGTGGGTGGCGACTGTTGGGGTCAGCTTCTGCGGTCACGCTTGCACGATCCTTTCCCTCCCTCCACTCAGTCGACGCGGTGTCTGAGGTGAGCGTGAGTAGGCGGCATAGAGCGTGAGTTCAACCGCCAAGACATTGCGCCTCGGTAGGCATTCGCCATGACTCGAGAGAGGCAACCGAAACTCATCTACTGGCGCTCAGCGGCCGGGAACTCCCATCTGAGCCAGCAGGTGCCTCACCGCCAAGCGCTCCTGCGGATGAGAAACGCGCACACTGGCGCGAAGCCGCTCGCGTCGTTCCACAGCCACCCGCGTGGGAGGGACGAGTGCACCGGCTTCACGTACAGTGACGGCAACGCGGGTCGGAAACTGATTCGCGCCGTCGGCGGAGTCGACGATGTCAGACATTGGAGAGCCCTTTCTACAACATTCGGCTACTACTATTAGCCTCGGGACCTCTCCTTGCATGAACCTTTCGTTGCGCTCCCGTGCCCTCACAGATAGCAGAGCGCGGACTACTCGCAGGAGGTCCGCGCCTAGGGGGAATCGTCGGGCAAGCAACTTGCGGTGCAACGGCGCGTGTCAATCCAGTACCGACGGAGAGCCGGGTAGCCGAGCTCCGACTGGTCGGATACGTCTTGAAGCACCCCGCCTACTCGCTCGATAGTGCGGTAGGAGCCGACATTGTCGTCATTGCACGTCACCATCACCCTGTCGACGCCGATCTCTCGCGCGCGCCGCACAGCCAGGGCGAGAGCGGCCGTTGCGTACCCTTGGCGCCGCATAGTCGCACGCACTGAGTAGCCAACGTGCCCGCCGACGGCGCGAAGCCAGTCATTCAGCCGATGACGAACCGACAAGAAGCCGACAACCTCGTCGTTGTCGACGAGCCAGAACAGGTCGTTATGGACCGCATCATCGGGGAGCTCGACAGAAGTATCCGCCAGCAGCTTCGCCTTCTCGATGAGCAGGTCGAGGGTTGCCCGGTCGGGTGTGACGGGAGCCACGAGGCCCGACCCGTTGATGTGCCCCTCGCCGAACTCCGCGATGGCGCGTGCCCAGGAATCGAACAACTCGACGCTGGGTCTCTCGAGAGAAACCGACCTCGCCAGTTGAGCGAGTTGTGGCGGATCGAAATTCGACATGAAGTGCCTCCAAGGGTGCGATGCCTTCTATGGCAATGCTCTTCGCGGCCCCTTGCACTCAGCTTTCGCTCCCTCTAGGGTCGACGCTGCAGGCGGCTCCCCTCGACCGCGAGCACCAACGCTCTCCATGAGAGATCGATTAGATCGAACGGTTTACGCCCACGGCGTCATCTCCGTCCGCGAGCGCATAACGCAGAACCATCTCGGCGTGTGTCCAAAGGAGGGCACCGCCGGCCCCTGCAATGAGCTTCCTATTGGCAGTCGGGATCCGACTGGCCAGCGTCTCCGATTGGTCCGGTGAATGGCCGAGATCCTTCGCTCCGACAAGTATGTCTACCGGGCGCTTGATGGCTCCAAGAGGCAGGTCCCAGCGCCCCATTGCCAACAGCGTGTCCCGCACGTATCCGGCTCCGTCGTTCGCAAAGCCCTCTTCCAGCGCGCGACGGTACATGTCGACGAAATCCCGGGAGCTGTAGACCCTGCGGTCCTCGTCGGACGCGCTTTCGAGGATCATCTGCTCCATCTCCCGCGGACCGAAACTGGCGAATAGGCTCGCTGCCTCAGCTGGGTCGGTCTCGACCAGCTCAGCGAGGGCCGCCGCGTGGGGCGCGAGCAGTCCTCGGATTCGCGGATCAGCAACCTCGTCTGCGGGCGAGACCAGGACAAGACGCGAGGCCCAACCGGTCACCGCTGCAGCGACGCCGAAGATGCCTCCCTGCGAATTTGCAACCACAGGGACGGGCCTGTCCTCCCCGAGCACGCAATTGACGAAGGACTGATAATCCTGCGCGGTGCTCCAGACATCCCGCATCATGTGGTCGGATGAGCCCTCCATCCCGGGACGGTCCATCGTGATGAGCCGGACGCCGAGTACCCCAAGGGCGTCTAGACCGAACCGCATGGTCTTCCCTGTAGCAGCTCCGGCCACGAAGAGCACAGGTCGACCTCCCTCGGGACCGGAGCTCGTTCCCGTCAGCTGGCGACCATCGGGCAGGGGCAATAGGTGTTCACGTACGCTCATAGCGGCCTCATTATGGCAATGATGAATGCCTATCGCGACCCTTCAAGTGTTGTGCGGGTCCGCCTCGCCTGCTCGCTACCGCACCTAGGTAGATGCCGGAAGCGGGCTCAGGAATTGTGGCCGTGGTACCGTCGGACTTTGTGCCTACTCCTCAGTCTTCTCTCGACGCGCCGATGAGGGCGACGGCCGACCGCCAATTCCGTTCCTCAAGGCTGGGATAGCGCCGCGACCGCATCGGCATGAGAAGAAGAGTGGTCATCGTCGATCTCTTGCCCTGCAGATGGGTTTCTTTGAGGATCCAGCGTATCGCCGACCAGGCAGGCTTACCGGCCGGGTTGGGCTTGCCTCCACCAAGGCGCAGAGTTCCTTGCGCATGAATAGAATCATGGAGGTTGTCGAGAGAGGCTGAACTATGGGGTTCAAGGTCCGCAAGTCCATCAAGATCGCGCCCGGCGTGCGACTGAATGTATCCAGCAAGAACATCGGTGTATCGGCGGGTGTCCGGGGCGCCCGCGTCAGCGTGAACACCAACGGGCGCATGACGCGTACGGTCGGGATCCCGGGCACCGGCATCTCGCACACACAGTCGTCGAGTATCAGCGCGAAGCGTCCTGCATCCCGTCCGCGGCAGCAACCACAACCGACAGCTCCACCGAAGCCGAAGAAGATCAAGCCGGGTCTCACTGCCCCGGCGTGGGAGAAGCAACTGTTCAAGCAGCTCAGCGGACCCGGTGACGCATCGGTAATCCATGCGGTTGGTCAGCAGACCCCCGCGGCCGCGCCAACGGCCGCAATGGTCGAGGTGCTGCGGGTGGCTGCTCCGAACCGCGATGACGCACGGGCTCGCGTACTGCTTGGGTGGCTTTTCGACTCTGGATACGACCCCACCAGCGACCCGTTCATCACCAAGTACGTGGATACAGCCGAAGTCAGCATCCCGGTTGCGACCGGCGTGACGGCGATGATGAAGTGGGACCGTCAGGCCCTCGGCCTGCTGGCCGCCGAGCTAGAGCAGGCCGCCGGCGATCCCGAGCGAGCCATATCCATCGTCGAAGCACTGGAGCCGACGACAGTTGCTGCCGTGTCCCTCGCCGAGCTCTACGCGGAGCAGGAAAGATGGGCAGACATCATCGACCTGACCAACGGTCTCACCAACGAGGACGTCGCAGCGACGTTCCTCCTCATCCAGCGCGGCACGGCGCTGCGTGAACAGGGGTACTTCGAGGCCGCTCGCGAAGCGCTGAAGGAAGCGCTACGCGTGCGTTCGCGCCCCGTCGAGCTGCGACACCTCGCGCTTGTCGCACGAGGGCACACCTATCTCGCCGAAGGGAAGAAGGCCATGGCCCGCAAGGACTACGAGCGGGTACTGGCGGACAACGCCGCCTATCCCGGACTCACCGAGATGCTCGCCGCGGTGAGCGCGTGAGCACCCCTCCCGCCGGCTGGTTCCCCGACCCTGAGAATCCCAAGCAGACCCGCTGGTGGGACGGACAGCAATGGAGCGCGCAGACCGCGCCGCCCCCACCGACCGGCATGCTTCCTCCGCCCGCGACAACCTTCGCGACCGCAGCAGCGAAGCGAAAGATACCCACTTGGCTGTGGATTATCGGCGGGCTAGCCGCCGTGCTCGTAACAGTCTTCCTCTCCCCGCTCGTCGCGCTGATCGCGCTGATCGTCACGATCACCGGTGTGGTCGCCCTTGTCCGCAACACCCCGACTTGGCTGCGCTTCACCTCGCGCCGACGAGCAGTGATCTGGACCATCGCGTCCGCCGTGGTCTTCTTCGTCGTCGGAAGCATCAGCACCGCGCTCTACCCGACGGACGAGAGCACCGCTGTTGAGGCGCCTGCTGATGTCGTCTCGACAACGACCGCGAGTCCAACGCCCACTCCATCCGCGACGCCGTTCGCGGATGACGCGTCAGAGGTGCAGGCCTTCGCGGGTCTGGCCGGCACTGCGAAGGATGCATCGGCGACGGCTAACCAAACTGCTCTCGCAGTTCTCGCCACCCTCGAGGTGAAGGGTCGCGCCCCGAAAACCGGATACGACCGAGACGAGTTCGGCCAGCGATGGCTCGACATCGACCGCAACGGCTGTGACACCCGGAACGACATCCTCGCCCGCGACCTCGCCGACGCCACACGGTCGGGTCCGTGCCGCGTGATCTCCGGGTCGCTCGCCGATCCCTTTACCGGAACCGAGATTGCGTTCTCCCGCGGACAGGGCACGTCCGAGCTGGTGCAGATCGACCACGTCGTGTCACTGTCCGACGCCTGGCAGAAGGGCGCTCAACAGCTCACTGCAGATCAGCGCGCGACCTTCGCAAACGATCCGCTGAACCTCCTCGCGGTCGATGGCTCGGCTAACGCGCAGAAGGGCGACGGCGACGCGGCGACATGGTTGCCCTCGAACCGAGACTTTCGCTGTGCCTACGTCGCGCGGCAGGTAGCGGTGAAGGCCACCTACGGTCTGTGGGTGACGCAGGCCGAGTACGACGCTATGGATCGCGTGCTGGTGACCTGCCCGGACGAGCCCGCACCTAGCTCAGCTTTCGCTGCACCCGCTCCGCAGCCGACATCGGAACCAGCGCCCGTCGAGCCAGATCCAGCGCCGGTCCCGGCACCAGCACCCATCCAGCCCGCACCCGCTCCGGTAGAGCCGGTACCCGCTCCGGCGCCACCCGCGAACACGTTCTACGCGAACTGCGATGCGGTGCGCGCGGCAGGCGCTTCGCCCCTCTACGCCGGCTCGCCTGGATACAGCCGGAAGCTTGACCGAGACGGAGACGGCGTCGCTTGCGAATGAGCGATGCGCAAGCACGCTCTGAAGTGGCACGACCATCTACAACATCTGCCTCAACGGCCAACTCCTGCAGACAGCGACATCGACCGTCGCTACGCGGTCGTCAGCCGCGGATGATGGATGTGGCGACCGTGAGGAAGGTCGCAGCAGCTAGGCAGGCTCTCACCTCGAGCTCCGCCGGATCTCGAACGTGCTCGGGCGGCAGGCGTGCCGCGGTTCGCTGTGGACTTGTCAGATGTCGAACACAGGCCCCGGCGCGAGGACTCCTCCCCCTGCTACGGTCGCGGCCGCTCGGCAGCCCAATGGGTTGCTTCGACCGGGGATATGTTCTCCGCGACTCTCTCTCACCGACTACCCTGCGGCGAGTCCGGGGCGATTGCGGCAGATCCGCCAGAAAATTGATGTCACGGTCAGTCCAAGGACTCTGCCAAGGCCGGAATGAGCCGTTTCGCCAGTCGAGAGTAGGGGACCACCTCGATCTGCCAAGGTGACCAAGTGCATAACGTAGCCCTGTAGGGATTTCAGAGGGTAGCTAGGGCCCCCTTTACTACTTACTTACTCTTGATCTCTCATATGAACTACCTACTACTTGGCAACCTTGCTAACAGCCCCCGATCCCTTGGAATCACTGGGGAAACTCCAGCCAAGGTGCCCTTGGTCAGCAGTTGTCGTTTTCGTCTACCACAGGTCCACCCGCACTAGATCTGCCGAAATATTTTTGGCAGATCCGATGCGGGTGCATCAACGGTGGAGTCATGGGCGACGCGAACTTGATGCTGTGGAACGTTCGCGTCAGTCAGCACGTGGGCCAAGTGGAGCTCGCCGAACGATCCAACGTTTCTCAAGCTGTCATCTCGGGGATCGAGAGAGGCCGCCTCACTCCCTCCGCCGACGCTGACGCTCGCCGGGCAGGAGATCAACCCGCAGTCGTACGCGATCTGCAAGGCCGACATGACCGTCAAAGGCCAGTCGGTCGATGCCCCATCTTCTTCGGCGACACCCTCATCAAGGACAGCCACGCTGGCGCGACGTTCAGTTACGGTCTCCCTAATCCGCCGTTCGGCGTCGATTGGAAGTAGCAGCAGAAGGCCGTCACGGACGAACATACTCAGCGCGGATTCGCGGGACGGTTCGGACCTGGCCTGCCGCGCGTCTCGGATGGATCGATGTTGTTACTCATGCACCTCATCTCGAAAATGCGCTCCGCCTCGGATGGAGGCGGGCGGGCTGCCATCGTCCTCAATGGCAGCCCGCTGTTCACCGGTGGAGCAGGGTCAGGCGAGTCCAACATTCGCACGTGGGTGCTCTAGTGCGATCTGCTCGAAGCAATCATCGCGCTACCCACCGACATGTTCTACAACACCGGCATCGCCACCTACGTCTGGGTGCTCTCGACCAAGAAAAGCGCCGAGCGCACGGGCCGGGTACAGCTCATAGACGGCACGAAGCTCTTCCGCAAGATGCGCAAGGGGCTTGGCTCGAAGCGCAACGAGCTCGGTCCCGACGACTCGCCCTCCCTGCATCGGCCGCGGCACGCTCGGCAACCGTGGGCTGCTCGACCGGGGGGTGCTTCCCGCGACTCTCTCTCGCCTACTACCCTGCGGCGAATCGAGCAGACTGCGGGGAAACTGCGCACATTTGGTGCATTGCCCACCCCCTGCCCAGGCGGGGAGGGGCCTCGATCCCTGCCGGGAGAAGGGATCGGCGCGATCTGCCCAGGTTGCCAAGTGCGGAACGTACCCCTGTAGGGGGATGAGAGCGAAGTTGGCCCCTTTTACTACTTACTTACTTTTCCCTTATGAATACTCACTACAACTTGGCAACCTGGGCAGAGCCCTCGGATCCCAGTCGGGAGTATGGCAAACTCCAGCCCAGGTGACCTTGGCAGCACTGGCCACACCTGGCAGAATCCAGACCTCAGCACCTCTGCGGGCGCCGTGCGGTGCGGTCGTCGGTGATGGCGACGAGGACGAGGATCCCCGCCATGGTGGTGCTGATGGTCAGGCCGGGCAGGCTCGCGCCCAGAACTGCGACCGCAGCGCATATGAGGATCGCGAGCGGTCGTGCCGGTGTCATGCGGCCGGTGGCCCTGAGCTCGATGAGCAGTTGCGCAAGGAGGAAGAGGATCGGGCCTGCGGTCACGGCGACCCGCTCGGCGGTGGCGAGAGGGTGGAGGGGGCGGGCGATGACGAGTTCGTCTCCGACAGCAGAGAGGATGATGCCGGCGATCACTAGGATGTGACCGTAGGTGTAGACGTCTCGGGCCCGCCGCGTTCGGGTGTCGTCGCCTCGCAGGGCATGTTCGCCGATCTTGCTGGTCGTGAGGAAGTACAGCCACCACATCGCCGCGGTGCTGATGAACGCGATGATCAGCGCCGCCACCGTCGCCGCGTTAAGGTCGTGTGATGTTGCCGTGACGCCGGTGAGGATGACGGTCTCGCCGAGAGCGGCGATCACGAACAGTCCGAACCTCTCGGAGAAGTGCGTGGTTGCGATGTGCCACGTGGTGGGCATCAGTCGCGGGCGTCCGGGTATCGGGTACAGGAGGATTGGCGCGAGGTAGTCCACGCAGAGCGCGACGGTCCACCACCACATTCGGACGGAGGGATCGGTGAGGCCCCCTGCGACCCAGAACACACCGGCGAGGAGGAACCAGGTCATGATTCGGCCGGCCTGTTGCCGTTCGACGCTTCCGCGTCGGGCGGCGACGACGGTGAGGAACCCGTGACGTAGTAGCTGTATCGCCACATATGCAGCGGCGAAGAGCAGCCCCCGCTCCTCGAACGCGTGCGGCAGGGCGATGGCCATCAGCAGGCTGCCCAGCATCAGAACGATCAGCAGAAGCCTGACGGGATTCGTCTCGGAGTTGAGTTCGTTGGTCGCCCAGGTGGTGTAGTTCCATGACCACCACACGGCGAGCAGCACGATCACGGCGCGCCCGGCCCCCGCCCAGGTGAGCTCGTCGAGGAGGAGATGGGAGATCTGTGTGATCGAGAAGACGAACACGAGATCGTAGAACAGCTCCAGCGTCGCCGCACGCTGGAGCGCAGCGCCCTCACGACGCCGGAGCTGCTCATTCACCACGGTAGGGTGCCGTCCTTATCGGTGACGGTTCCGGTGGGCGTCGCGGAGCCCATTGTGGCGATCCGGACCGCCGCTTCGGCTCCTTCCACCACGGTCTGCCCGACGTTGCCGGTGAAGTCCGTGGCGGTCTGCCCGGGGTCCACCGCGTTGAAGCGCACCTCGGGGATTGTCTTCGCATATTGCGTGGTCAACATCGTCACGGCGCTCTTGGAGGACCCGTAGGCGGCGAGCACGTACTGCGACTCGACACGGTTCGGATCCTGGGTGAGGGTGAACGACCCCATACCGCTGGTCACGTTGATCACCGACGGGTCCGTTCCCTCGCGGAGCAGCGGCAGGAACGCGCGGGTGACACGCACGACCCCGAAGACATTCGTCTCGTATACGTCACGCACCTGGTCGGCGGTCATCACGTCGGGTGCGGCGACCTCACCGAGGATCCCGGCATTGTTGATGAGGATGTCCAGATGCCCCACCTGGTCCCGGATGGTAGCCGCCGCCTCCTCCACCGACGCGTCATCGGTCACGTTCATGCGGACGTAACGGGCACGGAGTCGCTCCGCGGCCTCACGGCCGGAGGTGGAGTCTCGCGCGCTGATCCACACGTTCTGCCCGGCCGCGATCAGGCGACGGGCCACCTCGTAGCCGAGCCCCCTGTTGCCACCGGTGATGAGTGTCGTCGTCATCCGAGAACCTCCCTCCTGCACCGTCCTCACGCCGCCGGCCGGAACGGACGCAGGATGCGGATCCCGTCTTCGATGGAACCATCGATGAGTTCGAGCATCTCCGGCACCAGAGCCACCATCCGGGGTGCGGAGAGATGCGCATCCAGCAGCTCCCGAGTCTCCCACCGCTCATAGATGACGAACGCTCCAGGCGCTCCCTCCACTTCATGGGCTTCGTAGTCGATGTTGCCGGCGTCGTTGCGCGAGGGCGTGACGGCGGCGGTGATGAACGCTCGCAGCTCGCTCTCCCGTCCCGGCTTCGCCGTCGCGTCCCACAGCACGGTCACGTAACCATCGGATGTTGCGGTCATGATGAATTCCTTCGATAGGCGCGGTCTACGATTCACCGCAATATTTACAGTAAGTGGCTGTAACGAAACAACCTGAACGGGACGCTAGCGGCATCTTTGGGTTACAGTCAAGTTGTGTAACCGAAAGGAAACAGCATGTCCCCGAAGACGCCGCGGCGAACCGGCGAGTCAGAACGACCGACATCAGCGCACGGCGGGCGTCCACGAGACCCCGCCATCGAAGAGGCAATCATCGACGCCACCCGACTGTTGCTGGCCACCAAGGGCTACTCAGCCCTGACCATCGGGGACATCGTGGCCCAGGCCGGCGTCACCCGCCCCACCCTCTACCGGCGGTGGCCGAACAAGTACGAACTGGCCGTCGAAGCGCTGCAGTACGGGCTGCGCAAACAGCGGGAGGCATACCCGCCGTTCGATCTCGACACGCTCACCCCCCGGGACGCGTTCGTCGAAGCCATCCACCGCCTCGATCCGCGCTACCACAACCCCCGAGCGATGACGCTGCACGGGAACTTCATGGCCGAGGCCGAACGGGAGCCGGGCCTGCTCGAGCAGATGAGAGCGCAAGGAAACCAACCCCGCTGCCAGGAACTCACCGACGTACTCCAGGACCTGCAGCAGCGCGGAGCTGTGCGTGCGGACATCGATGTCGACACCATCGTCAGCCTGTGTTTCGGCAGCTACTTCGCCGACTTCAACCGATTCGGCGGCGACGTCCCCGCCGACCTCCCCGAACGAGTGGCGTCCGCCCTGTGGCCGGCCATCGCCGCCCTTCCGGAGTCACCGGATCAGGAAGCAGTTACGAACTGACGGGCTCCGCGACCGGGACGTCAGCCGGTTCGGGGACGAGGTACAGGCCCCCGGGAGAGTTCGCGGTGAAAGCGAGCGCCTCAGCCCAGGCGCGGTTGATGGCGGGCTGACGGCTGCCGTGGTACTTGAAGACCATCGCGCTGCCGCCGTGCATCTGATTATCTCGTAAGCGGATGCCCATGCCCTGCCCTAGTTGTGAGGCCCTGCGGGGTCGCGCCGTCGAGCGTCAGCAGCTTTCGTGACGCCGAACTGTGAGTAGTCGGCGTGACCGTGATACCCCCCACACGACAATGAGGCGCAGAGCGGTGTCCCCGGTGTTGACGAGGTCGTGGTCCACGCCCGCAGCGGCAAGGACGGTGTCCCCAGGCCCAAGGTCGTAGGCGGTGCCGTCCACGGTCATCCGCGCCTGCCCCTCCGTGATGAGATACATCTCATCCTTCGGGTTCTCGTCGCGGTCGTGCGTGTACATGCCCTCATCGCCGCCCGGCGGCAGCTCCCAGCTCTGCACCGCTACCGGCAGGTTGCTGGTGTCGTAGAAGTGCCATTGCATGCGCACTGGGTGCGTGGAGTCGTGGAGGTCGTAGTCATAGGCCCAGTCGTCGCGGCGCTCGAGCATCGCGTCCTCCCGCTCTGCCTCAGGCGACATAGACGAGTCGCTTGTTGACGAATTCGTCGATCCCGAGAGGACCGAGTTCCCGACCGAAACCGGACCGCTTGACACCACCGAACGGGAGTTCCGCACCCTCAGCCACGGGCGCGTTGATGCTCACCATGCCGCTCTCGATGCGGGAGGCGAACGCCGCGGCGCGTTCGACGTCCGCGCTGAAGACCGCAGCCCCGAGACCGAACTCGGTGTCGTTGGCCAGGTGCAGCGCCTGCTCCTCGGTGCCCGCGTGGTAGACGACCGCGACCGGGCCGAATAGCTCCTCGGAGTACGCACGCATCTGCGGTGTGACCCCAGTCAGCACGGCGGGCGCGAAGTACGCGCCGTCCACTGTGCCACCGACGTGGAGCGTCGCTCCCTTCGCCACGGCGTCCGCCACCTGTCCTGCCAGGTGCTCCGCGCCGCTGCGGCTCGCCAACGGGCCGTATTCGCCGTCTGCGAGGCTCAGGGGGTCACCGGGGGTGAGGTCCGAGGCGAGTCTGACGAGCTCACGCACGATGTCGTCGAACCGCTCTCCGACGACGATGATGCGCTTGTTGGAGTTGCAGGCCTGGCCGAGGTTCTCCATCCGCATGCCCCACGCGGTGTCTGCGGCGTCTTTGGCGGAGTCGGTGTCGAGGATGACGTATGCATCCGATCCACCGAGCTCCAGCACCACCTTCTTCAGGTGCTCTCCGGCGGTCCGGGCCACGGCGGCACCCGCGCGCTCCGACCCGGTCAGGGACACGCCTCTGACCCGTGGGTCGGCGATGATGGACTCGACCTACTAATGGGTGGCGAGAACCGTCTGGTATGCCCCGTCGGGTACGCCCGCCTCGAGGAGCAGCGCGTTCAGCGCCTGCGCCGACTGCGGGCACCATTCGGACGGTTTCAGCAGCACCGTGTTACCGAGCGCGAGGTTGGGGGCGGCGAACCGTGCCACCTGGTAATACGGGTAGTTCCAGGTGTCTCATCTCACCTCCAGCCGGTCGTCGAGCATGCCCACCTCCGCGAGCAACGTCTCGACCCGGTGATCCTGGTCCGCGCGCAGGTGGCGGGGTAGGTCGCGGTCGGACAGCGCCCGCTCCAGCCATACCCCATCGGCGAGAAGTCGAGCACTGCGCACCGCCGAGGGGGTGTGCTCCAACGACCCGAACCATTCCTTCAGGGCTTCGTCCCAGCGGTGCAACGCATAGTCGCGGGATCGCGGGTCTGCGAGTGCGCTCAGCAGCCGCGCATCGCGCGGACCGTTGATGACGTGGTCGGCGTATGCACGAACTCGCTCGACGTCCTCGGGCGTTCCCTCAACGCGTTCCTCAACGCCTCGCCGAGGATCTTCGACGAGGGCAGAGATATCGTCGCCGGTGAAATCCCCGAAGACAGCATGTGTCAGCATCAGCCCCCTCCTTGTGGGTGTTCGTCATGGACAACTCTCAGTGCGGCACGCAGTGCGGGTCCGCCGAACAGCGGCGTCTGCTCGGCGGCGAATACGAGGTGTCTGCCGAGCGCGCGCCGCAACCGGGTCGACCATGCCTCGCGCATCGACCACGATGAGCAGCGTCGAGACGCGCGTGGTGAGGACATGGTGGCGTATCGCGGCGCGCGCTCGGTTCCGCGCTACTCCCGCTCGGCATGCCGACGCATCGACCCGGTAGTGTCACATAGGCAAAGAACCCGGTATACCTGGATCGGGAGGCATCATGCAGGCACGTAATCACGCGAAAGACATCGATCTACCCGACCACCGAGTGGCGGTCTGTGGAGATTGGCACGGGAACCAGCACTGGGCACGAATGATCTCCCGAGCCCTGCCCAAACTTGCACCCGATGTAACTACGCTGTTGCATCTCGGTGACTGGTGGATGCCGCCCCATGCCGTCGACGAGATCTTCGGCGAGACATCCATCACTCGCTTCTACGTCACGGCTGGGAATCACGAGCAGTGGGACGAGATCACCCCGCTCCTTGAGAAGCACCCCGGCGAGGCCGTGCAGGTCTCCGAGCTCACCTGGATACTCCCGCGGCCGGCACGCCTCACCATCGGCGGACGCTCGGTGCTGTCCCTTGGCGGCGCCTCATCCGTTGACCGGGAGTCCAGGCCAGAGGGGGTGACGTGGTGGCCTGACGAGGCCATCACCGACACACAGGTCGCCGAAGCCATCTCCGGCGGCCCCGCGGACCTGATGCTCACGCACGAGTCTCCGGCAGACACGCCTGTCCGCGCTGTCCGTGAGATTCTGCGGAACAACCCGCATCGGTTCACGAAGGCGGCGTTGGAGGCATCCGCGACATCACGCAGGCGAGTCAACAAAGTCTGGGATGCCGTGCGCCCCGAGCTACTCGCGCACGGCCACATGCACGTCGGGGCAGGCGGACAGACCGCGGACGGCCGCCGCGTGGCGAGCCTCGGGCGTGATGACGACGAGGGGAACCTCGGGATCCTCGACATGAGCAACCTTCGGATGACGACCCCAAGCCTGGCAATCCTCCGCGGATACGCCCGCGACAACCGTCCTCGCTTGACCCGCGAGCAGCGGATCAAGACCACCGCAGAAGCCATGCATTCCGTCGCCCTGGACGGCCTCCGACCAACCGCTCAAGCCCGACGTGACGCCCAGGACTACATCGACGGAGTCCGCACCCTCGAGGAGATCATCGAAGACGTCCGGCGCCGCCACACCCGCATGGAGGAAGAGTCATGACCGAGCTCGACAACTCGGCCGGCCGAGGGATCGACACCGGCTGCTCGATCAACGACGACATCCGCGCTCGCCGAACAGCTGGGGGATGATTGCCGCGCCCCCATGCCGGGAGAACGCCGTGGCGCGTTCTTATACTTCAGCCGAGTATAAGGACGCGCCACGACACTTCCTACGACGGGCGACATCCATCCCGAGGAGGGCTACCAGGCCGGCCACCTACAGACCCGGGCCCTTGTCAGCGCCTGCCGCTCGCGCCAGCGGAGCCCACGCTAAAGACGTGACTCCGCCATGAGTTGTTCGACCGATAACCCGAAAGCGTCAGCGATACCGACCAACGTCGTCATGCGAGGATTTGACGGCCCGGCGTCCTGCTTGCCGCTCGCCGACCGTCCGGCTTCGATGAGCTGAAGCTGGTTCTTCGTGATGCCGACCCGAGCGGCGAGCATCTCCTGCGTCAGGCCCGACTCGTGGCGAAGCGCACGGACCACACCGCCGAATCTTGTAGCCGCTTCAGGACCCCACATCGCACACCACGCCTTGACAGGGGGCGGTGCGTTTCAGCCGCGAAAGCGCCCCGTTGGACGTGTCTAACGGTACAAGGTTCCATTCGGGAGTCTCGGCTCACCTCTAGAAATCCCGGTAAACCTGGATTATGGTGCTAGGCCATGACGGACCCTTCTCGACGGCACGTACGAGCTGGTCGCGCGCGATCACTAACCGCCGTGAGCCTCGCGCCATGCCAACTGCAGGTCAATCAAGATCCTGCACCCTTGCTCGAGTTCATAAGCACTACCTCCGACCGCGAGATCCACAGCAACGACCGCGGTCGGCATCGTCGCCCGCTCGTATGCAATCGGAAGGGTGTTCTCGAACAGCAGGTTCTTGCCTTCGTAGTCTTCGAACAGCTGATTCCGTTCGGCGAACTCGGAGATCGTTCCGTCGCGAACGTAAGCGGCTCCGTAGTTGAACACTCGCTTGTATCTCACTCCGAGGTGCCGAGCAGCGGGTCGTCCGGTTTCGATAAGGGGACTCCACGAAACCGGCGGGGCCCCATCTGCGCGCGTGTAGAAGTGCACGCGGGTGCGTCCTGATGTCGCTCGCACGATGTCCTCGGGGGATGACGTTGCGATCCTTTGACGCACGCGCGCCAACGTGCTGGTCGAGAGCCAGGTCGGGGTTCGTCCAGAGAGCTCCCACAGCAAGCCCCAGGCGGTTGATGCACCGAGGACTCGTCCGGTCCCGCGCTGTGCCGTAGCTCGGTAGCGCTCGACAGCCGCCTTGCTGGTGAGCCACAACCCCGAGCGCAGCTGACGTCCGGCGATGAGCCTGTCCTTCAGCAATGCCTCGGCATGCCTCTCACTCACCGTCAGCATGGTCGCCACTTCACCTGCGGTGATCTCCCGCTTCTCATATCGCATCGTGCAAACGATCTTATATGGGAGCATTTCGACCGCGTCGTCGAGCTCTTCTACCGATTGAGCTGGGATTTTCTAGCGTGTCACGCCGACTGGTTCAACACATCCTCAATTTCTGGATATGACAAAGATCACAGCCCCCGAAACCGGCACCGCGACCTGGATTCGAGACGCAGTCGCCCAGTCCGCGCCGCTCGACGCCGGCCTCCTCGCGCAGGAGCTCTACGTCGCCGACCCGGTTCGAGTCGGAAACGCGTACCCGCACCAGCGGAACTACCACGGCTACTACTGGATGGCCGCGACCCAGAAGCACGTCTGGCATGAGTCGCTGCTGGAGCGTGACTCCTTGATGTGGCTCGACCACACGGCGGACATCGTCGCCATCGCCTCCCAACCGATGCTGCTCGTGAACGGAGACGGCGTCTACCATTACCCGGACTTCATCGCCCTCGACGCCCGCGGTGAGCAGACCGTCTACGACGTGAAGCCATACGGTCGGCTCAACGCCAAGGCGCTCGCCCAGTTCGAGTGGACCCGCACCGTCTGCGAGACCGTCGGCTGGAACTACCGCATCCTCACCGAACTCCCACACCAGCACCGCGTCAATCTCACCTGGCTCGCTCAGTTCCGCCACCCCGGGCACCACCCCGGCGCAGACGCGGAGGAGGAACTGCTCGCCGCGCTCGGCCCCGACTCCACCGTCGGCGACGCCATCACGCTTATCGCCGCGAGGAGCACGCCCCTCGCCCGAAGCCACGTCTTCCACCTCATCTGGACCGGCGCACTGTCCATCGACATGAACGCCCTCCTCTCCAACGGCACCCGTTTCGTCACCCCCGCATCTCACCGTCAGGAGTTCCCCCGTGCCCACGCCTAACATCGCCGTCGCCGTAGCCATCGACGGAGACATTTACGAGCTCGGAGCCGCCACCACCAAGGGCGTGAGCCTCATCCACCGCGTCACCGGTGACAGCCGCACCGTGACCCACGCCGAGCTCGCCAACATGGTCCCCAGCGAAGAGCAGCGGTCGCCCCGGCTGCTCGACCACGTCCCCTCCCACGTCCTGCACGCCGCAACGGTTCTGGCCACCGACATCGAAGAAGTCCTCACCGGTGAAGGCCGCAACGGCAAGCGTTGGCCGGAGTACGACCTGGCGACCACCAGCCAGGAGCAGCGCATCGCCCGCAAGCTCCTCGACCTGGAGCGCACCGGGCGAGGCATGGCTCGGTCCACCTTCTTCAACAAGCTCATGAAGTACCAGCGAGACGGACTCGTCGGCCTCATCGACGGGCGAGCTATTAGGAATTACATCCCGAACGAAAAGGTCGAGGCGGCCGTCATCAATCACCTCATCAAGACCATCAACGACCAGGTCACGTGGTCCACCGGCACGAAGAAGCGCATCATCGAGCAGACCACGAAGTCAGTTCAGGCGGTGCACCCGGACATCAAGCTCCCGAGCAAGTCCGCGTGGTACCTGCTCATCGACCGACTCGGTCACGGCAAGCACGTCACCGGCAGCGCGAAGACCCGCAAGTCTCTCGCCAACCGACCCAAAGACCGCATGATGGGCAAGAGCGAGCCTCTCCTCCCCGGCTCGCAAGTCGAGGTCGACACCAACACGATGGACCTGGAAGTCCAAACGCCAAAGGGCGAGCGCAAGCGCGCGCGACTGTCGCTCATGCTGGACGTGCACTCGCGCACCATCATGGCCTTCACGTTCCGCTTGGAAGGAACCAAGGGCGTCGACCACACCCTGCTGCTCGCCCAAGCCCTGACCCCACGCGCCAACCGCCCCTCCCGCTCGGAGTATCGCGAGGCTCTTCGTCGGAAGCACCCGCGCCTGCCGCTCCTATCCGACGAGGAGTACGAGCGTCACGCTGCGGAGCACCCGTACATCTACCCGGCCAGCATCACTGTGGACCGCGGTACGGACTACATCTCCCCGACCTTCCGGAACGCGGTGGAGCAGCGTGGCGGGAGCGTTGTCCTTTCGGCACCGCACACGCCGACGAGCAAGCCGCACGTCGAACGTCAGTTCCACACCATCAACACGATGTTCGTTCAACACCTCGAGGGCTACGTCGGTCGCAGCCCCGAGCACAAGGGCGGGAAAGTCCCGACCGAGAAGCTGCTCACCCTCGAGGCGCTTCGCGAGCTGTTCGAGGACTGGGTTATCAGCGTGTGGCAGAACGCACCTCACAGCAGCCTCCGCGACCGACTACACCCGACTCGACACCTGACCCCGAACAAGAAGGCCGGCCAGGCAGCACTGAGCGTCGCGCAGCTCCACCTTCCACTCACCGAGGACAACTTCATCCTCATGCTGCCCAGCAAGTTCCGCCGTATCACGGCCACAGGCATCAAGGTCGACGCGCGCGAGTACGACTCTCCGGAACTCAACATGCTCCGTAACACGCTGTCGGACATGCCTCGCCACAAGGGCAAATGGGAAGTGAAGGTCGACCCGTACAACCCCGAGGCCGTGTGGGTCATCGGCGGAGGAGGCGAACTCATCGAGTGCCTCGAGCGCGGCGCTGAAATCCGGCGGTTCGAGCCCGACTTCGCGCCGGTCGAGGATGACTACCGAATCCTCACCGCCCAGGCCGACGCGGAACTCACCGGCACGCCTTTTCCGCAGCCCAAGCGGCCGACGGCCCTTCCCGAGTTCACCGTCACCGAGGAGGACCTCGACGACGACGACGACATCCTCCCCACCTTCTGAAACGGACCACAATGCTCTCCTTCACCAGCCACGACTCCGACAAGACAGCGCTCAACCGCTGGGAGTCGCTGCTCCACTACCTGCAGCACCCGCTCACCGCGCCGGCGCCGCTCGACACCAACTCGACCGTCAGCCGCTACGAGCACGACCAGCAGCGGATGGACTATCTCTCCGGTGGCATCGTGCTCCTCACCTCGACCGTCGCCCAGGGAAGACTCCTGCTGACCCGCGCCTTCCAGGCGAACCGGTCGCGGAACTCCGGCCACGCCGGTGTCATGCTCTCCGGGGACTCCGCTCTCGGCAAGACCACGACCGCCAAGCGACTGATGCGGTGGGTGCTCGAGGAGTACACCAGGCAGGTCCCGCACTGGGAGCAGGACGAGCACATCCCGGTGATGTACGTCGAGGTGCCCTCCGGCAGCAACGCTAAGGACCTGCTCCGCGAGTTCTGCGACTTCTACGGCCTCTCCGTCCTGTCCCGCGACACCACCGCAGACCTGCGGACCAAGGTCGTCGCTGCCATCCGGCGTGCACGCACCCAGCTCATCGTCGTCGATGAACTCCACAACCTCTCCGGCCGCGCGTCCGGGCTCGGAGAAGCCGTCGACCTCCTCAAGGGTCTCCACAACGACGTCTCCGCCACATTCCTCTACTGCGGGCTCGACGTAACCAACTCCACCCTCATGCACGGCGCCCGAGGACAGCAGCTAATGAGCCGGTTCGCGGTCGTCGAGCTCGAGTCATACAAGTGGTCCAGCGCCGACCACCGCAAGGAATGGAAGCAGCTCATCCGAACGTTCGAATCCCAGCTCCAGCTGCGTAACCACCCGGTGGGGACCCTCAATACGCTCGCCGAGTACCTCTACCAGCGCACCGGAGGCTCCATCGGCTCCCTCAGCCGGCTACTCACCGGTGCCGCCATCGACCTCATCCAGAACAAGGCGAAGGTTGAGCTCCTCGACAAGAATCTGCTCGACGCCTACACGCTCGACCTCACCGCCGAGACCTTCTACCGCAAGGTCCTCGCCAAGAACGCGTCGAAGGGCAAGACCGCTATCGAGAAGGTGATGGCATGACCCCCGCCACCCTCTACCGCCGATTCCCATTCACCGTGCGACCTGGACACCGCGAGACCCTCGACTCGTTCACACGCCGCACCCTCATCGTCAACGGCGAAAGCACCTCGCTCCCGCGGCACCTCGTCACGCTCGCCAAGGCACACGACGCCCACGCAACCTGGGAGTCACTCCTCAGCACCAAGGTCCGCCGCCCGCTCGACAGGCTCATCGAGGCCCCACCCCTCGACGACGCTGGGCTGGACGAGTGCGAGTCGTGCCGGTCGCAGACCACCGAACGTTGGGCGTGCCTGCTCTGCAGCCACGGTGAGCACATCCAGCAGCACCCTCACCTCGACGACCTCGTCTGCGAGCGCCACCGGCGATGGACTGGCCCGGGCACGACGGCGGAGACCCAGACCGCGGTGACGGCAACCGAGGTAGCTGCACACCGCCGGTTTCAGCACCTCCGTCGTGGCGGCGGTCTAGACGTCCACCTGTTCTTCGGGGTCCTCAGCGCGCTCGAAGGTGACCTTGACCAGCCGACGGCCGACGTCTTCCGGCATGCCGTCGCCATCGTCGACTGGGTCCAGCGGGCCGAGACGGTGCACCGCCTGTTCGACCCCGCCGTCCCGTACGCCACTACGTTCGCCTGGCTCCGAGAGGCTATGGCGAACATCGTCGCGAACTCGACCGCGGCCGCCGCGCGAGCGGTCTGGCTGCACCTCTGGCCCGCACAGCTTGCGCTGAACACGGCGCTCCGTGGCTACGCCGGCTATCATGCTGGCGACGCCCACGACTTCCAGCTCCCCGTCGACATCACCAGCTGGTATCCGCGACCCTCGACGCTGCAGAGCACGCGGGAGTACCTCGCGTGCACCGGGGACGACAACCTCTCGGCTCTCGCACGCCTCGCCCGAGACAGCGACAAAGCGCCGACCGTGGCGGAACCGCAGTTCCGCACCATCCACTGCACACGAGGCCACCTCTACATCGAGGTCCGCACGACGGACGAAGAAGACGTCGAGACTCCGTGCCCGACCTGCACCGGAGTCCACGTCGAGCGGGGCGTGAACGACCTCGCGACCGTGTCGCCTCTCATCGGGGCACAGCTCCACCCCACCCTTAACGGCGACCTGACCGCCGCAGGCATCACGGCACGGAGTCACACGGTGGTCTGGTGGAAGTGCCCGGAGAAGGGTCATCCGTTCCGGGCGATGCCTTTCAACCGGACGCTCAACGACGCCGGCTGCGCCGTATGCCTCCAGCGCGTGACTATCCAAGGCGTCAACGACCTCGCCACCACGCACCCCCGCATCGCCCGCGAGCTCCATCCGAAGACCGGATACGCCAAGAACGCCACGCAGCTGAACGCCGCGGACCCGAAGACGCGCGACTGGCTCTGCCCGAAGGACCACGCCTACCGCGCCTCCGTCAAG
The DNA here is from genome assembly GCF_004794395.1 of Microbacterium sp. K41. NCBI lineage: Bacteria > Bacillati > Actinomycetota > Actinomycetes > Micrococcales > Microbacteriaceae > Microbacterium > Microbacterium sp. K41. The sequence goes on from NZ_SSDO01000269.1 coordinate 52,334, forward strand.
GCACGCGTCCGCGGCAAGTCGTGCGACGAGTGCAAGAAGCAGCGCACTCGCACCTCCGGACGCAGCATCGTCGACACTCACCCGCACCTGGTCCCGAGCTGGCTGCCGGAACTCAACGAAGGACGCGAGCCCGCGGACTACACGAAGGGGTCAAAGCTCGAGGTCATCTGGTTATGCACAAAGAGCGGGCACACGCACACCTTCCCGATGCGCCTCGAAGCCCGCACCCGGGGTTGCGACTGCCCCTACTGCGCGGGCCGGCTCCTCCTCGAAGGATTTAACGACTTCGCGACCACCGACCCGGCACTCGTCGGCGATTGGCACCCGTACCTCAACCGCAGGAATCCGAATGAGGTGATGCGCGGGTCAACCGACAAGCACCGCTGGAGGTGTAAAGACGGTCACGAGACCCACCAGAGCATCCCCAACCGGCGGCTGTCGGGTGGGTGCGTGGAGTGCGCGTGGCACGAGCGGCCCGGGAACAAGTAGAGACTGAATGAGAGGCCGCGTCGGACGCGCCTCTCAATCAGATGTAACGGATCCAGATGGGTCTCGCGCTCGTTGAAGTTGTGCCGTAGGGTATGCCCAAGATGGGTTTTACCCATCTAAGCCATAGCTTTCGCGTGGTAATGTCTGCATGGATCAAGGAGAAGACCATGAAGCACCTGGAAGGGTTCGTCGCCGCAGGAGAAGTCGTCGCGGACGAGCGCGCCCGGATCGCATTCGGCAAGGCGGGCGTCCGCCGCGACGACCGCTACGCCATCGCCGTGAACGACGACGGTGAAATCCTCCTGACCCCACTGGTCTCGATCCCCAAGCGCGAACTGGTCGTGTGGGAGAACCAGCTCGTCCGCCAGGAACTGGCCGAAGGCCTGCGCCAGAGCGCAGCCGGCGAGGTCGTCGACCTCGGGAGCTTCGCGGAGTTCGCCGACGACGAGATCGACGAAGAAGACGACGAAGCGAACTAGCCCTTGTCTTTCAAGCTCTCATTCACCAGGTTGGCGGAACAGCAACTTCAGGCGTTGGACAGCCCATCAAGCCGCGTCCGTTTCAAGAAGGTCCGAAAGACTCTCGGACTCCTGCAAGGGGATCCGAGGTATCCAGGACTCAACTCCCACAAGTACAGTTCGCTTGCCGGTGCCAACGGTGAGGACGTCTGGGAGTCCTACGTCGAGAACCGCACTCCCAGCGCGTGGCGCGTATTCTGGCATTATGGTCCCGGGGACGGGAAGATCACGATTGTGAGCATTGCTGCCCATCCCGACTAGGGGGTGGGCAATGGGGATGGACCCAGAGGCGAGACTGATCGCCGAAGCGGTGGTCACGTACGCAGATTCTTGTACGCTGCCGCAACTCACCCCCGGATGCCCGTATTACCGCTTTGAAGGCGGTTCTCCGACCTGCTCGGAAGAATGCCGCTCGCTGGCGCACCGCCTCGGCGCGGACGGACGCGACGAGCACAAGACTCAAATCGGGGGACTCGTCCTTCACGGGCGCGCGATCCCCATTCGAGTAGCTGGCGGCATGCGCGACTACGACGCGACGCGCGAATACATCAAGGACCGCGACAAGGAGCCGCGAGACCAGAGCACGGCGTCACTATTGCTATCGCTGGCGAACGCAGTCGTCATCAATGCACTGGCCGGCGACATTCGCGGCCTCGACGATGCGCTCAGGCTATGGGGAGAGGCCGAACGCAGAATCACCGCGTTGGACGAGGTCTTCCGTGCAGGCATCTCGGATCAGGCGGCTAGAGCGATCATCGCGAGAGTCGTGTTGGAGCATCTACACGCCAGCGGGCGGATCGACATAGCCGACGTGACCGGGGCGCCACTGGTAGATGAGGGTGCGAGCTGGCTGGAGGCCGCGACTCTTTCCGCTGAGCACACGGCCTCTCGGACGACTCGTCGCACGTTCCTCGACTTGCCAGACAAAAGCATCCTCAGCCAAGCCCTTCCTCAACTATTCGACTCAGAAGACGAGATCGATGAGTTGGTCTCCAACCCAGTCATCGCACATACGCTAACTGAGACTTTTCGACGACGAGTGATCAGGTGGCTGGGCAATCTACTGCCGGTCGACTTGACTGGGACCCTCAGCGCGAGAGCACCGCACGCGCCGATGTTCGCTGCGCTCGAGCCGATTGCGCCACGTGAGCCCATCGGCTCCTGGCTCTGGGACCGCTTTACGGTTACTCGGATCGAGGACTGGACGACGGCGTCCCTCTCACTTGAATGGGACTGGGCATCGCACTCTCGAACAGCTCCGTGCAACGCTCGGGCAATGGCGGAACGCGTTGTCGATGCCGACACCACCAGCCGTCACGCAATGATCAGAAGCCTTCGCAACTACGCACGGCCGCAGCGATCCGCTGAGTTCAACTCCTCCGAATACGTGGGCCGGGCGTCAGAACTGTTGATCTCGGGAAAGTGGGAAGCCGCGAGCCAAATCTTCGAAGGGGTGGTCGCTCTCTCGCCTGGCGACGCCGTTGCTTGGAACAACCTCGCGTTTTGCCGGCTAGCAGCCGAGCCGGGCGATGCAATCACGATGCTTCGGCGGGCCGAGGCTCTCAGCCGAACGCCTTCACTGGTGACGGCCGCCAACCTAAGCCTCGCACTCCATCTCGTCGGAAAGCACGACGAGGCGCTCCGCATCGGAAGCGCAGCCTTGGAATGGGCCGACCCCTCGCACAGCAGCGGCGCATGGCTGTGGGAGCACCCGGCTGCAGACCGCGATGCGGATCTGGACGCCGAGCTTGTCCTCGGTTATTTCAGTAGCGTGCGCGAGTATCTCGAAACCCTGCTTGAACATCTCGGCCATCCCACCGCTACCACGTGCAGCGCGGCGCTCGCTGGAGAGTCTGGCTGAGGCGCCTTGACACTGCTCCTCCTTCGCCGCGGCAGCCGAACCACCGCGTCAGATACGTTCACGACCCGTTCGGTCCCGTAGACGGCGAAGATCAAGGCGTCTTCGAGACCAGAAAGCTGCATTGACCTGGTTTTCAAATTGACATCTTGTCTGGAGTAGCTGTGGAATGGGCATCCGGCAGGCTGTTGGAGATCGGCAGGAACATCGGTCCGGAGAAGAGGACGAAACCAGCCCAGTAGTCCGGAATAGCTTTGGAAGTGACATCCACCACCCTTCGCACGATCGGCACCGGCACGGTGTCGCCCTCCGGTGCGATCTCGTCGATGCCACTCTGATGCTCCGCGACGACTCCGCCCTCGTCCACGGGCCCAGGCGGCGCAACGACATCGGGAGCCTGCGCAGCAGGAATTCCGGCACGGAGGATTTGACGCCTCCCCGAACGGCAACGTAGGTTACGGGACGGTAACGGTCCTCCCGAAGGGGCCGTGCCCCGAGATCATCTGCTCGCGGAAGGACCCCGTCACGACTGCTCTGCCCTCCGGACGTTCGCTCGAGAACGCCCCGCTCGACCCCGCAGCATCCGCGATCGACTCCCGGCCCCTGCTGCGCCGCGACCGACGTCGCACGTCCGCTCCGACCCCGCCGGAGGAGCCGACCCCCGCGGCGACCGTGACGCCGACCCCGTCCCCGCCCGCCACTCGGGCCGCCATCCGCTCCCGGGCCCTCCGTCCCGAGCCGCAAGGTGCACCGACCGTTGCTGCCGCCGCCGAGCGGACCGTTGCTGCCGCAGTAGAGCTGACCCTCGCCGCAGCAGCGACTCCGGTCGCCGCCGGAGCAGAGCCGACCCTCGCCGCAGCCGACGCGCCCGCCTCCCCCGCAGAGACTTCCGTCGCCAGCGAGCCGACCACCGCCGCCGAGCCTGACACGGCCGCCGAGCCGACCACCACCACCCCCGCACCGACCGGATCCCGCACCGCCCGCACCCCGCGGATCCCGCGGGTCTCGCGGCGTCCGCGGCGGACGGACCGCCCGCGGGGCCGGGGCGCATCGAAGATCAAGGCGCTCGGTGCCGTCCTCGCCGTCGGCGTCATGGTCACCGGGGCCGCCCTCCCGGTACTCGCCCCCGGGGGCGACCACGCCGTGGCGACCGTCGCCGGTGCGGCAGCGCTGAAGGACGCCGCCCAGTCGTACACGGCCACCGATGCCATCCGCGCCACCATCTCCGCGCGCGGCTCCTTCGCGGCGACCACGCCGGAGGAGATCAAGGAGACCCACGCCCGCGCGGCCGCAGCCGCCATCGCCGCGGGCATGCCGCTCAGCAGCGCGATGGACATCCCGATCGCCGACCGGGTCGTGATGCCGATGGCCGACGGCTCGTACTCGTTCACCGATGGCTTTGGGGCCGCCCGACCGGGCCGGTCGCATCTGGGTCAGGACTTCGCCGCCGGCATCGGCACCCCCATCAACGCCGCCATGAAGGGCTGCGTCTCGCGCTCCACGGAGAGCTATCAGGGCTACGGCGTCACGATCCAGGTCGAGAGCATCGTGAACGGCCAGGCGGTGAGCACCGTGTACTCGCACATGAAGAACGGCACGCGCGCCGTCGAGGTCGGTGACTGCGTCGAGGCCGGCCAGTACCTCGGCGACGTCGGCTCGACCGGCTACGTGTTCGGCTCGTGCCTGCACTTCGAGGTGCACATCAACACGGTCGCGATCGACCCGCTGCCGTGGCTCAGGGACAACGTGAGCTGACCGCGGCGCGCACGCTCCCGCAGTCCGGCGTCCCTACGATGGGATCATGCCGCCCGTCGACACCCTCGCCCTCGTCGGCGAGGTGCTGTCCTGGATCGGGCTCGGCGTGGGGGTGCCGCTGCTGCTGATCGCCCTGCTCATGCGGCTGGCCGAGGGCCCGTGGCTCCCGGTCGACATCGCGATCATCGAACGCGACGGCGTCACGATCGCCCGGTGGTTCGCGGGCGGCGACTTCCACGAGCGACCACTGCGCCGCGGCGAATCGTCGACCGCGGACGACGGGTTCACCACGGGCGTCGTCAGCAGCCACAACCCGGCCAGGGCACGGGTGGGCGAACCGCCGCACGCCCGGCGGGCCCTGCGTACGCTCGGGATCGTGTTCACCGCGGTCGGGGTTCTGGGACTGATCGGCTCGTTCGTGCCGCTGTTCCTCGGCTGACGCGGGCGCGGTCTACACCCCGCCGTACCGCTCCCCCACGGGCACGGCCACGGGCAGCACGTTCCCCGGAGGCGCGAGCGGGCAGGCCCACGCCGGGTCGTACGCGCACGAGGGGTTGTACGCGAAGTTGAAGTCGAGCACGATCGTGCCGCGCGCGGCATCCCCGCCCAGGTCGGCGCCCTTGATCGTGTCGAGCAGGTAGCGCCCACCGCCGTACGTGCCGCCCGGATGCCCGGCTGATGCATCGCGCACCGGCACGAACAGCCCGCCGCCGTACGAGCGCAGCCGCCACACATCGAGGGTTCCGGCGTCGGGGATCTCCACCACACCGATGCGCTCGAACGGCACGAGGCCGTCGGTGCCCGTCGCGAACTCGAACGCCGCCGGCTCCGCCGCCAGGATCGGCAATGCGAACCGCCACTGCGGGTCGTACGGCGCGATCGGCAGCCCCTCGAACAGCACCCGATCCTCCGGCAGCAGCGGGGTGGCCGGGTGGTGCAGCATCAGCTCATCGCGTTCGATGCGCCACAGCTCGTGCGCCTCCTCCGGGGAGTCCGCGCGGCGGACGGCCTCGTACAGGGCGAACACCCGCCGCCGCCAGTCGACCACGTCCACCGCCGCACGGGCGCTCGAACTCGTCATCACCCCAGGCTAGTTCGCGTCGCGCGGGCGGGATCAGGTCTGCGCGGTCAGGCGCCCCGCTCGAGCATGTCGGCGTAGCCGTCCTCGAACGACGGGTAGTCCAGGTGGCCGAGCAGCGAACGCAGCAGAGCGCCGTCGTAGACGAAACCGCTCACGCTGCCGCCGTCGTCGGGAGGCACCGGCAGCCCGAGGCGCGCGGCGAGGAACGCCACGACGGCGCCCAGCGGGGCGGGAGCCGCGTCCACCGCGTGCACGAGCGACGGCGGCTCGGGCATCCGCAGCAGCAGGTCGAGCGTGCGGACGAGGTCGGTCTCGTGGATGCGATTCGTGCGGCGCCGGGGGTTCACGGGTGCCCCCTCACGCACGCGGCGCACCAGGAAGTCGCGCCCCGGACCGTAGATGCCCGCGGGCCGCACGACCACGGTGCCGAAGAGGTCGGCCGCAGCGCGCTCACCCTCCCGCAGCCCGCGACCGCGGTCGGTGACCGGCTCCGGGGCGTCGCGCTCGGTGAGCGGGGTCGGGCTGCCCGCACCGTCGAACACCCCGGTGGACGAGACGAAGACCGTGCGGGCGGGCATCGTGGGAAGCGCCGCGGCGAGATGCGCGAGCACCGACGGGTACGCGGAGGCGCCCGTGCCCGGCGGCAGCGTGACCACCACGGCATCGACCGCGGGCAGGGGCTCGGGCAGCGGGGCGGCGAGATCACCCACGACGCCGGTCACCCCCTGGGGCAGGGGCCCGTCGCTGCGGCGGAGGGCGACGACCTCTCCCCCGTCCGCCACCAGCCGTGGGGCCAGCCGCGCGCCGAGCTTGCCGAAACCCACGAGCAGCGTGCGGTGAGGAGGCGGGGCGGCGGTCACCCGTCCAGCCTCCCACGGCGCGGGGGCCGCGGGCGCGGACGTAGGCTGGATCGGTGGCGGAATCGCAGGGGCGGGTGTGGACGGGGGTCCTGCGCGTCGGCCCGCACCGCGGCGACCATCGCGTCGCGATCCGAGCCGCCGTGAGCGTCGCCGTCCCGCTGCTCGTGCTCTGGGCGCTCGGCCGGCTCGACCTCAGCATCTACGCGAGCTTCGGCGCCTTCGCCGCGCTCTACGGCCGCCACGACGGGTTCCGCGACCGCATCCGCATGCAGGCCAGCGCGGGCGGGGTACTGCTCGCGGCGATGCTGATCGGCACGGCGCTGTCGGTCCTGGCCGCCCCGACGGTCGTCAGCGTGGTCGTGGTCGCGCTCGTCGCCGCCGCCGTCACCCTGCTGGCGTACACGATGCAGTGGCACCCACCAGGGCCGCTGTTCACGGTGTTCGCGACCGGGGCGTGCGCGACCATCCCCGCCACCGCCGGCTCGTTCGGCTCCGTGCTGCTGGTGGGCGGGGCGAGCGTGCTGTTCGGCCTGGCCCTCACCGCGCTCGTCGCCGTCGCCACGCGGACCACGGGAGAGGGAGCGCCGAAGGTGCGCCCCACCGTGGGTCCCGTCGCGGTCGAGATGGCGGTCTCGGTCGCCGTCGCCATCGTGGGCGCCGGGATCGCGGGGCTTCTGCTCGGCGGCACGCACTGGTACTGGGCGGCGGTCGGTGCGGTCGCGGCCGTGAGCGGCGCACAGCTCAACGCCCGGATCATCCGCGGCATCCAGCGCCTGGTCGGCACACTGCTCGGGGTGCTCGTCGCCGCCGGGGTGCTGGCGCTCGACCTTCCGCCGATCGCCGTGATCGCCCTGGTCGTGGTGCTGCAGGGAGTCGCGGAGCTGTTCATCGGCCGCAACTACGGCATCGCGATGGTGTTCGTCACCCCGCTCGCGCTGCTGATGGTGCACCTCGCTGCCCCGACCCCGGTCGACGCGCTGTTGACCGACCGCGTGCTCGAGACCCTCATCGGCGTCGCGGTCGGCACCGTGGTCGCCGTGGTGTCCGCCGCGCTGCGCCGCCGTCTCGGCCGCCGCCTCACCCGCCCCTGACCCCTGACACACAGAAGCGCCGCACCCCGAGGGGATGCGGCGCTCCGGTGTCGGTGCCGTCAGGTGCCGGGGTAGGCCCGCAGGCGAGCGGACCCGTCGGGGGTGATCGTCACCGAGCCGCCCGAGCACGGCGGATTGGACTTGCCCACCACGTACGGCACGAGCAGGCCATCGAGCCTCAGCGGTGCATACACGGCGTCGCTGTTCTCCTGATCGAGACACTGGGCTGTGGAATCGTTCCAGTTCCAGTACTCGACCCACGACGCCTGGGGTGAGATGAGCGCACCCTGCTGCGGCACGAACAAGTTGCCGATCGAGAAGCTCGTGCCGTCGGCCGTGTCGGTCACCGTCGAGTTCCACCAGCCGGGGCGTCCGGGGATCTCCGCGACGCGGAAGACATACGTCCGACCGGTGGTCCACGGACGGAACACCCGGACGGATCGGCCGGGCGCACCGTCGGTGTCGCCGGCCATCACCCCGTGCAGGCTCGGATTGACCTCGGCGTCGGTCGCCCCCCAGAGGGAGAACAGCCACTGCCTTCCGTTCGTGTTCCCGTAGGTCTGCACGCCGGTGTAGCCGCCCGACGTTCCAGAGATCCCGAACTGGTGGCTCCAGAAGATGTTCGCGGTCATCGTCGGCATCACCCGCAGCAGCGTGCTGAACTCGGCGACTCGGCCCGCGGCCGTCGCGCGGGGGTACGCGTAGAGCCCGGGCACTCCGGTTCCGTTCGTGTCGGCCTTCGGGTCCGGGGGCACGTCCACGATCCGGAAGGGCGATGAGAGCGCCCGGTGATGCGCGGCACCGGCGCTGAACGAGCTGGCCGACATCAGGTCGGCCACGAGCACCGTCTGCGCGTTCCATCCCGTCGGGACGGCGGCGTTGCTCACCCCCGCCACCGAGAACGTCAGGTCCGCCGGCGCTGCGAGGTCGCGCGCGAGGCGGTAGACCGCGTACGCGAACTTCCGCGAGCCGGTGTTCGGGTTGTAGTTCTCCGTGTAGTACTCGTCGGGGTCTCGCACCCAGAGGCCGTCCGAGGTGCTCGCTCCGACGGCCGGACCGCGGAAGAAGGCGAAGCCCGACGGGAAGATCCCGGCGTCCGCGCCGATGAACAGGCGGGATCCCGCAGGAAGCGAGACCCCGGGCGCCAGCTGCAGACGGAAGCGCGCCTCCAGCAGGTAGTTCTCCGGCCATGTCGGATCGCCGGTGTCGCGATCGCTCCCCGCCGGAGGCGAGTCGAAGCCGACGAACGACACGGTCACTCCATCCGGGACGGAGTCCGCGGCCGCGGAGACCGGTGCGGCGGTGGAGGCGAGCGCCGCCATGGCCACCCAGGCCGCGCTCTTGGCGAAAGTCCGTCTGCTGATTCCTTCGGTTCCCATGCGAGGGTCCCCCTATCTCGGGTCGATCTTCGCCGGTCGCGTTCGACCGGCCCCCGCTCGGCCTCCGCAGGATGCCACGGCGTCAGAGAGCCCACCTGATCGCTCGCTGATTATTCTCCGGACGGTCGCCCCCCTGACCCCTGACCCCTGACACACAGAAGCGCCGCACCCC
>NZ_SSDO01000270.1:0-4616 GCF_004794395.1 Microbacterium sp. K41
GGTCGAGCCCGTCGCGGCGATGCGGCCGTCGACCTCGAGCCGCACGGCCCGGTTGTCGATGGTGCCCGCGCGGTCGAGCGGCGTCCAGGGGCCGATCGCGTAGGCCGCGGCGGAGGCGTTGTCGGCCACCACGTCGGCGAGGCTGAAGCGGAAGTCGCGGTACCGGGAGTCGATGATCTCCAGGGCGGGGGCGACCGCGGCCACCAGTTCCGACAGCGGCCGGTCGACCGCGGATGCGTCGAGGTCGGCGCGCAGGAGGTAGGCGACCTCGGGCTCGATGCGCGGGTGGATGGCGGACCGCCGCGCGAACACGCCGTCGTCGTCCAGGCGCATGGCATCGGTCAGGGTGCCCAGGATCACGTCGTGCACACCCATCTGCTGCGCCTTGGCCCGGCTGGTGAACCCGAGCTTGACCCCGGTGATGTGCTCGCCGCGGGCGACCCGTCGGGCGATGAGGGCGTGCTGCGTGGCGTAGGCCGTGGCGAGGTCGACCTCCTCCGTGGGCGACAGCTGGTTGATGGGCGCGGCCGTGCGCTGGGCGGTGTCGAGGGCGGCGGCGTAGACCGCGTCGGTGCTCATGAGGCCGCCCTCGCGGAACGCGCGGCGACCAGGTCGAGCGCGACATCGACGATCATGTCCTCCTGGCCGCCCACCATGCGCCGTCGTCCGAGCTCGACCAGGATGTCCCGCGCGTCGAGGTCGTGCTTCGCGGCCGCGCGCTCGGCGTGCAGCAGGAAGCTGGAGTACACGCCCGCGTAGCCGAGGGTGAGCGTCTCGCGGTCGACGCGCACCGGACGGCGCTGCAGCGGACGCACGAGCTGCTCCGCGGCGTCCTGCAGGGCGAACAGGTCGCAGCCGTGCTCCCACCCGAGCAGATCCGCGACGGCGACGAATGCCTCGACGGGGCAGTTGCCCGCTCCGGCGCCCTGGCCCGCGAGCGAGGCATCGACGCGGTATGCGCCGTGCTCGACGGCGGTCACGCTGTTGGCGACGCTCAGCGAGAGGTTCTCGTGCGCGTGGATGCCGATCTGCGTCGCGGGGTCGAGCACGTCGCGATAGGCGTCCACGCGCGCGGCGACATCGTGCATCGTGAGGCGTCCGCCGGAGTCGGTCACGTACACGCAGTGCGCTCCCGCGTCCTGCATGATCCGCGCCTGCTCGGCGAGCCCGCGCGGATCGTTCAGGTGGCTCATCATCAGGAACCCCGACACGTCCATGCCGTGCTCGCGCGCCCACGTGATGTGCTGGATCGCGACGTCGGCCTCGGTGCAGTGGGTGGCGACCCGCACGCTCGCGACGCCGAGGTCGCGGGCGCGGGCGAGGTCGTCGATCGTGCCGATGCCGGGCAGGATCAGGGTCGTCAGCACCGCCCGGTCCAGGACCTCGGCGGCGGCCGCGATCCACTGCCAATCGGTGTGGGCGCCGTGCCCGTAGGCGACGCTGGATCCGCCCAGACCGTCGCCGTGCGCGACCTCGATCGCATCCACGCCCGCCGCTTCCAGGGCCCGGGCGATGTCGCGAACCTGGTCGGTCGTGTAACCGTGGCCGATGGCGTGCATGCCGTCGCGCAGCGTCACGTGCTGCACGTACACGCGCGGAGTCGAGCCGGTCATGCGGGAACCCCCGTCCGTCGGGCGACGAGTCGCTCGGCGGTGCGCAGGGCGGCCGAGGTCATGATGTCGAGATTGCCCGCGTACTCCGGAAGGTAGTGCCCGGCGCCGGTCACCTCCAGCAGCACGGTCACACGCGTGCCGCGGAACGCCCGGTCGAGCGCGGGGACGTACCCCTCGTCGACCGCGTCGAACTGCACGTCCTGCGCGAGCCGGTAGCCGCCCACGTACCCCTGCACCGCGGCGACCATGTCGGTCACCGAGGTGCGGACGGCGTCGCGGTCGAGCGTGGCGGGGTCGCCCTCGACCAGGCAGTACACGGTGTCGCGCATGATGAGCGGGGGGTCGGCGGGGTTCAGCACGATGATGGCCTTGCCGCGCTCGGCGCCCCCGATCACCTCCAGCGCGCGGGCCGTGGTCTCGGTGAACTCGTCGATGTTCGCGCGGGTGCCGGGTCCTGCGGACTTCGAGGCGATCGAGGCGACGATCTCGGCGTATGCGACCGGGGCCACGCGCGACACGGCGGCCACCATGGGCACGGTCGCCTGCCCGCCGCACGTGACCATGTTCACGTTGGTGGCGCCCGCGTGCGCGTCGAGGTTCACCACGGGCACCACGTAGGGGCCGATCGCGGCGGGGGTGAGGTCGACCATGAGCCGTCCGGCGTTGCGCACGAGGGCGTCGTTGCGGGAGTGCGCGCCGGCCGAGGTCGCGTCGAACACCAGCTCGACATCGGCGAACTCGGGCAGGGCGAGCAGCCCGTCCACCCCCTCGTGCGTGGTGGCGACACCCAGGCGGCGGGCGCGCGCGAGGCCGTCCGAGTGCTCGTCGATCCCGGCCATCGCCACCACGTGCAGCGTGGTCGACAGCCGCTTCACCTTGATGAGCAGGTCCGTGCCGATGTTGCCGGAGCCGATGATGGCGATTCCCGTGGTCATGCCGCCGCCCCTTCCGTCGCCGTGCCGGAGGCCGTGCCGTGGAAGTCGGCGCGCACCTCTCCGAGTCCGTCGAGCCGGGCGCGGAACACGCCGGCCGTCGCGTCGACCATGGGCCCGAGCGCCCCGGACAGGATCACCTCGCCCGCGCGCAGCGGCTGTCCGCGCCGGGCGACCTCGCGCGCCAGCCAGGCCACCGCGATCACGGGGCTGCCCAGGCACGCGGCGCCGCTGCCGGTCGAGACGGGGCGCCCGTCGCGGTCGAGCGTCATGCCGAGCGCGGTCAGATCCAAGCCGTCGAGCCGGCGGGGGGTCGTGCCCAGCACGACCGCGCCGCTGGAGGCGTTGTCGGCGATGGTGTCGGTGAGGCGGATGTCCCATCCCGCCACCCGGGAGTCCACGACCTCGATCGCGGGCAGCACGAACTCCGTCGCCCGCAGCACGTCGGCGACGGTCGTGGTGGGGGAGTCGAGGTCGCGCCCGAGCACGAACGCCACCTCGGCCTCGGCGCGCGGCTGCAGGAAGCGCCCGAGGTCGAGCGGCTCCCGGTCGGCGTGGATCATGTCGTCGAGCAGCACGCCGTAGTCGGGGCTGTCCACGCCGAGCTGCGCCTGCACGACCGGCGAGGTGAGGCCGATCTTGCGCCCCACGATGCGCCGGCCCCCGTCCACGCGACGGGCGATGCCGAGCGACTGCACGGCGTACGCGGCGTCCTGGTCGGTGTCGCCGAGCAGGTCGCGCACCGGTGCGCACGGGCGACCGGTCTCGGCCGCCCGCCGCAGCCGTTCGTCGGCGGCCCGCACGGCCTCGGTGTCGAGGAGCCCGGTCACAGCTGCACGCACACGTTCGTCGGCTCGGTGTAGAACTCGAGCGAGTGGTGGCCGCCCTCGCGACCGATGCCGGAGAGCCCCACGCCGCCGAACGGGCTGCGCAGGTCGCGCAGGTACCAGGTGTTGACCCACGACATGCCGGTGCGCATCTGCTGGGCGACGCGGTGACCGCGGGTGAGATCGGTGGTCCAGGTGACGGCGGCGAGCCCGTAGTCGGTGTCGTTCGCGAGCCGGATCGCCTCCTCCTCGCTGTCGAACGGGATGAGGGCGGCGACCGGGCCGAACACCTCCTCGCGCACGGTGCGGTGGCTGTTGTCGAGCCCGGTCCACAGCGTCGGCTCGATCCAGGAGCCGCCGTCGAGTCCGTCGCCGAGGGTCGGCACCCCGCCACCCGCGAGCACCGTGGCGCCCTCCGACACCGCGAGGTCGAAGTACGACTGCACCTTCTGCCGGTGCGCCTGCGAGATCAGCGGGCCCGTGGTGGTCGCGGGGTCCTCCGGCCGACCGAGGCGCAGCCGCCCCGCGTGCTCGGCGAGCCCGGCCGCCACGTCGTCGAACACCGACCGCTCGACGTAGATGCGCTCGGTGCACAGGCACACCTGGCCCGTGTTGAGGTAGGTGCTGCGGGCGAGCCCGGCCACCGCGGCGTCGAGGTCGGCATCGGCGAACACGAGCGCGGCGTTCTTGCCCCCGAGCTCGAACGACACCGGACGCACGCGCGGTGCGACGGCCCGCATGATCGCGGAGCCCGTGGAGGACTCGCCCGTGAAGGTCACACCGTCGATGCCGGGGTGCTTCGTGAGGGCCTCGCCCGCGGAACCCGCGCCGAAGCCGTGCACCACGTTCACCACCCCGGCCGGCACCCCCGCCTCCGCGAGGATCTCGGCGAGCAGCGTGGCCGACGACGGCGTCTCCTCGGACGGCTTGATCACCACGGTGTTGCCGGTGGCGAGAGCCGGCGCGAGCTTCCACGTGAGCAGCAGCAGCGGCAGGTTCCACGGCACGATCACCGCGACCACGCCGAGGGGCTTGCGCACCGCGTAGTTGAGGGCGCGGCGGCCGTCGGGCAGTTCGGTGAGGAACGAGTCGAGCCCGGTGGCGGAGACCGTGTCGGCGAAGGAGCGGAAGTTCGCGGCGGCCCTGGCCACGTCGAGGTCGCGGGCGAGGGACTCGGGCTTGCCGGTGTCGCCGACCTCGGCGGCCACGAGCTCGTCGGCGCGGCGGTCGATCGCGTCGGCGAC
>NZ_SSDO01000271.1:0-416 GCF_004794395.1 Microbacterium sp. K41
AGACGGCCGAGACCGAGCGCGACGCCCTTCCGGTCCAGCTCGCCGAGGTGGAGGCGGAGCGTGCCGCCGCCAGAGACCTCGCCGCGGGGCGACCGGGGCGGGAGGCCGCACTGCTCGCCGCGAAGGACCGGTGGGATGCCGCCAGGACGGCCGAGCGTCTCGCCGCGGCGTCCGACGCAGCGGAGGCCGAGCTCGCACGGGTGACCTCGGAGCACGCGACGGCGCAGTCCCGGCTCGCGCAGCTGCGCCAGCGCCGCATGGACGGGATGGCGGGGGAGCTCGCCACGGCCCTGGTGGAGGGTGAGGCCTGCGCCGTCTGCGGCTCGACGGAGCATCCCGCGCCGGCCACCCACACCGACCCCGTCTCGGTCGACGACATCGCCCTGGCCGAGTCCGCCCGCGACGCGGCGGCGGCG
>NZ_SSDO01000272.1:0-328 GCF_004794395.1 Microbacterium sp. K41
CGGTCGCCCGGGTCGAGGCCACGGCCGCGGCCGAGCGATCGGTCGCGGTCACCGCGTCCCCGGGGTGCGCGAGGGCCCAGGACACCGCGAGCGCGCCCGTGCCGCAGCCGAGGTCGAGCACACGGCGCGGATCCTGGGCGTTCACGGCTCCGGAGAAACCCTCGTTCTCCGGCAGTTCCGGCGGGGATGCAGCCCCGGGGCGAGCGGTTCTCCGGCGTTGTGAACCGTCGAGCGCGAGCGCCTCGAGCAGCACGCGCGTGCCGATGTCGAGGCGGGGTCCGGCGAACGCGCCGCCGTGCGCGACCAGGGCGAGGCCGTCGTGCGCGGC
>NZ_SSDO01000273.1:0-527 GCF_004794395.1 Microbacterium sp. K41
CGTCCGCGTTCGGGAGGGCGGCGACGACGACGCGGCCCTCGCGCTCCTGTCGAGTGACGTGACCCTCGCAGCGCTGGCCCTGCGCCGCGGCGACGCCCTGTGGATGATGCACGCCGCGGGTCTCGCCGACGCCGACGGCCGGGTCGCGGTGCTCAGCGCGCCGTCGGGCACCGGCAAGACCACGGCCGCCCGCCGGCTGGCCCGTCGGTACGCGTACGTGAGCGACGAGACCGTCGGGGTCGCCGCGGACGGCACCGTCGTCGCCTACCGGAAGCCGCTGTCCGTGATCGAGGCCGCCGCACCGCACAAGGTGCAGGTCGCGCCCTCGTCGCTGCACCCCGGGGTGCCGCTGTCCGGGGCCCCGCGCGTCGCCGCCGTCGTGGTGCTGGACCGCCGCGCGGACGGACCGGACTCACCCGAGGTCGAGCGCCTCGACCTCGCCCAGGCGCTCGAGCTGCTCGCGCCGCAGACCAGCTACCTCAGCGACGCCCCGCGCCCGCTGCACCTGATCCGCGACGTGCTCGACC
>NZ_SSDO01000274.1:0-5403 GCF_004794395.1 Microbacterium sp. K41
GGCCGCGACCACGTACGGGGTGCGGCCGCTCGAGGCGATGCCGATCACGGTGTCGAGCGGGCCGATGCCGGCGGCGTCGATCGCGGCGGCTCCGGCCTCGGCGTCGTCTTCCGCGCCCTCGACCGGGTTCACGATCGCGCCGGGCCCGCCGGCCATGATGGCGAACACCAGCTCGGGCGGCGTGCTGAACGTGGGCGGGCACTCCGAGGCGTCGAGCACCCCGATGCGACCGGGCGTCCCTGCCCCGACGTAGACCAGCCGTCCGCCCCGCGCCATGCGCTCCGCGGTGGCCTCGATGGCCGGGACGATCTGCGGCAGTGCGCGCCGCACGGCCGCGGGCACCGTGGCGTCGGCGTCGTTCATGGTCTGGGCAAGCTCCGCCACGCTCATCTGGTCGAGTCGCGCGTAGCGGGGGTCGCTGGCCTCGGTGGCGAGGGCGCCGAGATCCTCCAGGGTCATCGCTTCCCCCGGTTCCGCGGGTCGAGGCTGTCGCGCAGCCCGTCGCCCAGCAGGTTGAGCCCGACCACGAGCAGCACCACGACCACGCCGGGCGCGATCATGGTCCACGGCGCGATGGTGACGAGCGTGCGCGCCTCGAAGATCATCGAGCCGAGCGACGGCGCGGGCGGCGGCGTGCCGAGGCCGAGGAAGCTCAGCGACGCCTCGGTCAGCACGGCCCACGACAGCGACAGCGTGACCTGCACGATGATGATCGACGTGATGTTGGGCAGCACGTGCCGGAACATCGTGGCCATGCGGCCCTGCCCTGTGCTCTTGGCGGCCTTGACGTACTCGACCTCGCGCAGCGACAGCACCGGGCCGCGCGTGACGCGGATGAAGATCGGCACGTAGACGATCGCGATGGCGACCGCGATCGTGAACCAGTTGCGGTCGAACACCGAGGCGAGCGACAGTGCCAGCAGCAGCGGCGGGAACGCGAACAGGACGTTGGTGACCGCGGTGATCGCTCCGTCGGAGATGCCGCGGTAGAAGCCGGCGATGAGGCCGCAGACCGTGCCGACCACGGTCGCGAACGCCACCGCGACGACCGAGATCAGCGCCGAGTTCGCGACGCCGGCGGCCACGCGCGAGAACACGTCGCGGCCGAACTGGTCGGTGCCGAACCAGTGCACGGCCGACGGCGGCTGCAGGCGCGAGGGCGGATCCTGCGCCAGCGGGTCGAAGGGCAGCAGGCCGAACGCCGACACGACGCTGAGCACCGCCAGCAGGAACACGATGATGAGGCCGGCGAGCCCGCTGCGGCTGCGCAGCAGGAGACGCACGCGCTCCATGGTGCGCCCTCCGCCGGGGGCGAGGGCCGGGGTCTGAGAGATGTCGGTCATGCGGCACGCACCCGGGGATCGATGACCCGGTACAGCAGGTCGGTGAGCAGGTTGACGATGACGAAGGCGAGCGCGATCACCAGCACGGTGCTCTGCACGAGCGCGTACTCCTTCTGCTGGATGCCGAGCAGCACCTGACGGCCGATGCCGGGGAGCGAGAAGATCTGCTCCACCACGACGGCGCCGCCGAGCAGGTAGCCGAACTGCAGGCCGGTCATGGTGACGATCGGGACCAGCGCGTTGCCGAGCACGTGGCGCACCTGGAGGCGGCGCGGCGGCACGCCCTTCGCCCGGGCCGTGCGGATGAAGTCGTTTGCGCGGATCTCCAGCACGGCGGTGCGGGTCGTGCGCATGATGGGCGCCGCGATGCCGAAGCCGAGCACGATCGACGGGAGCAGCATCTGCTGCAGGTTCAGCAGCGGGTCGTCGAACAGCCGCGCGTAGCCCTGGCCGTTGGGGTTGAAGCCGAGCGACTGGGCCAGGATCGCCAGCAGCGCCGTGCCGAGCAGGAACGCCGGGATGGAGAGGCCCGCGAGTCCCACGACCTGACCGACGCCGTCGCGGAGCGAGTCCGGCTTGGAGGCCGACAGCATGCCGAGCGGGATGCCGATCGCGAGGGCGATCACGATCGAGAGGATCGCGAGCTCGAACGTGACGGGAAGGGCGGCCGCGGTGAGGTCGAGCACGCTCGTCTGCGCCCGCGACGAGAAGCCGAGGTTGCCGGTGAAGATGTTGCCCAGCCAGGAGAAGAACTGCACGAACAGCGGCTGGTCCAGGCCGTAGTAGGCCTCGAGAGCCTCACGCTGCGCCGGGGTGAGCGCGGCGGCCTCGGTGCCGAGTCCCGAGCTGATCTGGTCGCCGGGGATGGCGCGCAGCATCAGGAAGACGAACACGGCGACCCCGAAGAGGGTGCCGAGGGCTGCGAGGATGCGTCGCAGCACGCTGTTGCGGAGGAGCTGTCTGAACATGCGCGTGTGAGGGTGCCTGTCGTCGGAGGGGGACGGAGGGGGCGCGGGCGGCCGCGCCCCCTCCGGTCCGCTACTGGATGGAGGTGGTCCGCAGGTACTGCAGCGAGCCGTTCGCCATCGGGGTGAAGCCGTCCACGCTGGTGGCGGTGGCCGTATAGGTGTAGCTGGTGAACAGCCAGATCCAGGCGGCGTTGTCCTCGAGGTTCTCGGAGACCTCGGCGTAGATCTCCTTGCGCTTCTCGGTGTCGGCGGTCTGGCGGCCCTCGGCGAACAGCGCGTCGAGCTCGGGCGAGGAGTACCCCGCGACCTTGTTCAGGTTGCCGGTGCTGGTGAAGTAGCGTCCGTACATGCCGTCGGGGTCGGGGCGTCCGCCGTTGAGAGCGACCGCGGCGTCGAAGTCGGCGGCGATCCAGCGGTCGACGAACGCGCCGGACTCGAGCACCTCGAGGTCGAGCGTGATGTCGGCGTCGGCGAGCTGCGCCTTCAGGTTCTGCGCCTCGTTGACGGAGGTGGCGTACTCGCCCTGCGACACGATCGTCTTGATCGTGACGCCGTCCTCCTTGCCGGCCTTCTTCAGGTACTCGGCCGCCTTGTCGAGGTCGCGCTCGGGGCACGGGCGCGCGTCGGGGTCGGACTTGAACGCCGGCGACGTGATGGGCCCGGTGACCTCGCCCTCGCCGAGCGCGGCGGTCTCCAGCACCTCCTCGCGGTCGATCGCGCACTGGATCGCGAGCCGCACGTTCACGTCGGCCAGGTCGCCGCGCGTGGCGTTGAGCTGAAGGGCGTGGTAGCTGAGCTGCGGGGTCGTGGCGACCTCGACGTTCGCGCCCTCGGCGGTCTGGGCGACCAGCGGGTCGTCGAACACCGCGAGCTGCACGTTGCCGGACTGCATGGCCGACACGATCGACGACTCGTCGGGGATCACGCGGAACTCGACCGTGTCGAGCAGCGCCTTGTCGCCCCAGTAGTCGTCGTTCTTGGCGAGCGTGAGCGACTGGCTGGCGGTGCGGTCCTCGAGCACGAACGGGCCGGTGCCGTTCGGGGTGGTGTTGAGCGCTTCCTCGGTGTCGTCGGAGGAGAGCATGGCCATGTTGATCACGGCGAGATTGGCGGGCAGGGCCGCGTCGGGGGCGCTGAGGGTGAGGGTGACGGTGGTCTCGTCGGTCGCCTCGACCGCGGTGACGGACGCCAGCGAGCTGCGCGCGACGGCCGCGGTGGCCTCGGCGGCGATCGCGTCGAGGGAGTACTTCACGTCTTCGGAGCCGAACGTGCTGCCGTCGGCGAAGGTGACGCCCTCGCGGAGGTGGAAGGTGACGGTGAGGCCGTCTTCCGAGACGTCCCACGACTCGGCGAGGCCGGGCACCACGTTCAGGTCCTCGTCGAACTCGGTGAGCGTGCCGTACAGGTTCTGCAGGACGTTGACCGCTTGGAACTGCGTGGCCTTCCACGGGAAGAGGGTGTCCGGGTCGCTGGTGACGCCGATGACGAGGTCGCCGCCCGCGGTGCCGCCCTCGGAGGGCGAGGGGTTCGACGCCGGCGCGGAACACCCGGTGATGACGAGCGCCATCGCGACGCCCGCGGCGGAGAGAGCGCCGAATGACGCCCGCCGTACTGTGCTCATGCTGTTTCCTCCTGGCTGGGACCGCGTCGCCCTGGCTGGGTTCAGGCGATGCTGCCTGACGTCCCGTGAACATCGTCGGTCTGGGTGGTACCAAAAGTACACGAAGGTCGCTGTCGGTGTAACAGAAGTTCCTCTACTGTTATGAACACCGATCGGAGAACACATGTCCCACGACGCCGCCCGCGACGACGCCGGCGCTCCCCCCGTGCTGGTGCGCATGCGGGCGATCCGCCCCGAGCTCCGCCCGAGCGAGCGGCGCATCGCCGATCTCTTCCTCGCCGACCCGGCCGCCACCGCCGGCCTCTCGGTCGCCGAGCTCGCCCACCGCTGCGACACCTCCACCACCTCCGTCGTCCGCTTCTGCAAGCGCCTGGGATACGAGCACGTGCGCGAGCTGCGCAACCACGTGCTGCGCGAGGTGGAGCGCGAGACGTACGACACCGCCGCGCTCCCCGCCGTGTCGGGCGACATCGACCGCAACGACACGCTCGCCGACATCGTGGCGAAGGTCTCCCTCGCCGAGACGCTGTCGCTCGCCGACACCGCCAAGGTGCTCGACACCGAGTCGCTGCGCGCCGCGGTCGAGGCGATCACGTCGTCGAGCCGCGTCGACATCTTCGGTGTCGGGGCCAGCTCGATCGTCGGCCTCGACCTCCAGCGCAAGCTCACCCGGATCGGGCGGACGGCCCTGGAGTGGTCCGATCCGCACGCCGCCTGGACCTCCGCCGCCACCCTCGGCCCCGGCAACGTCGCCATCGCGGTGTCGCACAGCGGCGCGACCACCGACACCATCGAGTTCCTGCTCCTCGCCCGCAAGGCGGGGGCCACCACGATCGCGATCACCAACCACGCGGGCGCGCCGCTGGCCGGGCAGGCCGACATCGTGCTGACGACCGCCGCGCGCGAGACCGGCTTCCGCTCCGGCGCGCTCGGCAGCCGCATCGCGCAGCTCATGGTCGTCGACTGCATCTTCATCGGGGTCGCCCAGTCGAACTACGACCGCTCGATGGAGGCGCTGCGCGACACGTTCGCGGCCGTGCACCACGTGCGCGCCAACGGCGCATGACGGGCGCGGACGGCCGGATCCGCCTCGGCCTGTTCAGCGCGTTCGCAGGACTCGGCGTGACCGCGGCGTTCGTCCCCGCCGTGCTGCCCTCGGCGCAGCGGGATATCGGCGCCGACCTCAGCGCCGCGGTGCCCGTGCTCTTCGCCGCGCTGCTGGTGGGCGTGCTGGCCTCGGGTCCGCTGCTGACGCGCAAGCCCCCGCGCACGACACTGCTGCTCGGCAGCGCCCTGCAGGCCGTCGCACTCGTCGCCGCCGCGTGGGCGGGCGATGCGGTCGTGTTCATCGCCGCCGCCGCCGTCGCCGGGTTCGGCTTCGGGCTCGTGGAGGCCTCGGGCTCGGTGGCCGCGAAGGCCGCGAGCACGGGCAGCGCGACCGGGCTGCTGAGTGCGCTGATGGGCAAGGTCG
>NZ_SSDO01000027.1:0-6118 GCF_004794395.1 Microbacterium sp. K41
CTCTTCCGATCTCGGCGCGCGCGAGGACGGTACTCGCCGCCGCACCGACGAACCGCCGCCGCACCGACGTCGGCCGGAGTGCGCGTGAGCGGTCAGCGGCGAAGGCGAACACGGTGTCGTGCAGGCGTACCCGCCCGTCATGCCGCTCCACCAGGTGACGCGCGCGCAGTCGTTCCAGCCGGGCGGCCGCCCCCGCGCCCGCCGCCGTGAGCAGCAGGGTCTCATCGACCTCACGGTCCAGCAGCGCCAGGTCGGCGAGCAGGTCGGCCTCGTGCCCGGGAAGGGAGCGCGTCGCGGCCTCCAGGACCGGACGCATCCGTACGTCCCGCGGCTCATGCTCGAACCGCGTGGCCAGATCCGCGAACGACCACCCTTCGTGTTCCCGCACGATGCCGGCCAGCATCGCGAGGTCGAGGGGAAGCCCGCCCGCGACCGCCACGATCCGGTCGAGCGCCGCCGCATCCATCCCCTCGGCCGGGGCCTGCCGTCCCCGGCCCGTGAGAAGCGCCACGAGAAGGCGGCGGGCGTCGTCGTCCGCCAGGGGTTCGAGCCGGATCCGCGAGACCGCGATGCTCCGGGCCCGCAATCGCTGCTCCAGGTCGACCTGATCCACCCGTGAGGTCACGATGAACCGCACGCCGGGGACCAGGAGGGCGCCGAGCCGTCGGGGATCCACGGCGTCTTCCAGGATCACGGTCGTCGAGCCGGCCGCTGCCTGCAGCTGCGCACGCAACCGCGTCAGCTCGTACGGCAGGGAGCGCGACCCCAGCGCGGCGAGCATCCGCCGCAGCACGTCGACCGGATCGGCGATCGGGCGGTCGGGCTCCGATTCGCGCAGCTGCACCGTGAGCGCGGGGGCTGCGCCGGCCAGCGCCGACGCGAACGTGCTCTTGCCCACGCCGGGGAGTCCCGTGACGAGCGTGATGTCGGCGCGCGGCAGCTCCGTGAGCAGGCGTTCGCGACCGATCTCCGCGCCCGCGGTCTCCCGCGGGGCCACGACCACCTCCACGTGCACGCCCGAGCGGTCGCCGTTGAGGGTTCGCGCCAGGGAACGCCATCGATCGGCTTCGGCGTGGTCGGCCCCGAGCGCCTGCACGATGTCGCCCACCAGTGCCTCGTCGACGCGTCGCCGCCCGGGGCGGAAGCAGTCGTACACCGTCACCTTCGCCGGCTCGCTCCCGCGCACGGCACCGATGCGGCGGGCGATCTCCGCATACGACGGCGCTCCGGCGGCGGACCGCAGACGCCCGAGCCCGACGCTCAGCTCGTCGAGGGTCCGCGGGTCGGGCATGTCACGAGCCTAGGGCAGGACCCCATCGAGGCCGCGGGTCGTTCGGGGTCGTTCGGGCACGGACGCCACACGGCGGCGTCTGCCTAGGCTCCCCGGTGGAGCGGCCGTGCGGCCGGAGAAGGAGAGACCATGACCACGCGTGCCGAGATCGCGGCGAAGCTCGACGACTTCGCCTTCCAGAAGGTGAACTTCGGCGGATTCCTGATGAACAAGCGCGCCAAGAACTCGCACGCGCTGTGGATGCGCGCGTCCGACAAGGGCGTGACCGAGCTGACGCTTCTCACCTCCCGCGACTACGGCGAGGGCAACGTGTACGACGTCGCCGCGTTCACCCTCGACGGCACCGTGCCCGAGCAGACGCTCGCCGAGCTCCGCCCGCAGGCCGATCGGCTGGCCGACAGCATCAACCTGCGCGAGCACGGCTACGTCTACACCTGCCTCGAGCCGTGGGACGGCGGTGGCGCGATCTGGATCTCGAAGAAGCCCGAGTTCCGGGCGCTGAGCCGGGCCCAGGAGGGGGTGTACGTCGTGCCGATCCAGCGGCTGAGCGGCCTCGGCGAACCCCGGTGGCTCGCGTGGGTGCGCGAGGGCGGGCAGCTGCACATCGCCATCGTCTACAAGCCGTGAGCCGGTGAGGCGAGAGCCCGGAGGGATGGGGGCGGGCGCATCGGGGGGTGCGCCCGTCCTGGCCCTCCTCGCCGGACTGTCCGCCGCCTATCTGGGTGTGGCAGCCGTCCTCGCGCTGTACGTGCTGCCCGTCGGCTTCGGCCTCACGGCGCTGCCGCTGGTGCTCGCACAGGCCGGGGTGATCCTCGGCGGGGGTGCGCTCGTCGCCGTCGCGGCCGTGCGGATCCTGGCGCACCGTCGCCGACGGGAGCGTCTGATCGCCACGGCGCGCGCCCTCGGCTGGGACTACCGCGCTGACGTGGGCGACCGCCTCTGGGGCGGGTCTGTCGACGAGCAGATCGAGCGAGGAAACCGCACCGCGACGGATCTGATCGACGCCAGGGAGAGCGCCGTGCCGTTCGACTCGGTCGAGCGGACGTTCGTCGTAGGCGACGGCGAGGGCTCCACCCTGCACACGGTCCGCGCGGTCCGGATCCCCCTGCCCAGCGAAGCCCCGCGACTGACCCTGCGCTCTCGGCGTGGAGGCGGCGCCCTCAGCGTGCTGCCGCAGCGGGCGCGGCGGGGATCCGTGCTGACGCTGGAGGGCGACTTCAGCGACGTGTTCGAGGTGTCTGTGCCCGCGGGCTACGAGACCGATGCCCTCTACGTGCTCACGCCGGACCTCATGGCGGTGCTCCTGGACGAGAGCCCCCACCTCGATCTGGAGATCGTCGACAGCACGCTGCACGTCTACTTCCCCGCGCGCGATCTCACCCAACCCGCCGAGCTGTCCCGGTTCCTCACGACGATCGCGGTGCTGCACGATCGCTTCGGCCGCCGCACGTTCCTCTACCGCGACGACGCGGCCCCCGCGATCGACGCCGCGACCTACCGCCGCGCCGGCGACCGTCTCTCGGCCGCGGCGCGCGGCGTGGAGACGCGCACCCGGTGGTGGCCGGTGGTCGCGGCCGTGCTCACGCCGCTCGTGCCGCTGCTGATCGCCGCCCTCTGGACGTCCCTCGCCGGTTGACCTTGCGGGAGGTCTCGGGACCGCCGAGGAGGCGACGGATCGCGGTCTCGGGGGTCACGTCGAGGTCGAGGGTGCGTCCGCGCGCGTACTGCCGGAACACGCGCGGGTCGATGTAGCTGTTGCGTGCCACGGCGGTCGTGTTCCCGAGCGCGGTCGCGGCGGCCTGCACGGCCAGCCGCTCGGCCTGCGCGCGCTGACCCTTGCGGTCGAGCGCCCCGATGCGGGCGAGGGCGTCGGCGGCGATGATCGTGCCGTGCAGTGTGCGGAAGTCCTTCGCCGTGAAGCTCGCCCCCAACACGTCCTTGAGGTACGCGTTCACCTCCGCGGGCGTGATCTTCACACGCCTCCTCCCTTTGCGGTACGCGAGCAGGAACGCATTCGAGGCTCCCGCCGCGAAGTCCGTGAGCGCCTCCGCGAGGGCCTCGTCGGTGATCTCGATCGAGGCGGTGCGACCGCTCTTGGCAGGGAACGACAGTGCCACGTCGCGGCCGTCGAGGCGCACGTCGCGGCGCCTCAGCGTGGTCAGTCCACGGCTGCCGTGACGCGCGAGGTACCGCTCGGATCCGATGCGCAGGGCGGCGTCGTCGAGCAGTCGGAACGCGATCGCGAGGGCCCTGTCCTTGGTCTGCCCCTCTTCGCGCAGCGCCCTGGTCACCTGCGCCCTCGCGCTCGGGAGCGCGGAGGCCAGATCGAGGGCGCGCACGAACTTCCGGCGGTCGCGGGAGACGCGCCACAGCGGGTGGTAGAGGTACTGCTTACGGTCGGCCTGGTCGATGCCGACGGCCTGGATATGCGCGAGCGGGTCGGCCGCGATCCACACGTCGCGCCACGCGGGCGGGATGACCAGGTCGTTGATGCGCTCCCGGTCGGCCTCGGGCGCCGGTGCGCCGGTCGGGTCGACGTAGCGGAACCCGGAGCCGGACCGCTGTCGATGGAACCCCGGGTCGACGCCCGGCACCACCCTGATCAGCCGCGCCATCCCTGCTCCTCCCGCCGTCGTCGTTCCGGTCCCCTGAAGCCTGCCTCGGGCGCGACCGGATGAAAAGGGAGTGGCGCGTCACCCGGCCGAGGTGCTATCCGCTTGCGGATCCTTCGCGAAGACGGAGCGCATGTGGTCGCTGGTGAGGAAGTCGGCGATGCCGATCATGATGAGGCTGAACACGATCTGCTCGGTCACCATCCACACCGGGTACAGCCCGGGGATAGCGGCCATGACGAGCGTGATGACCGGGAAGATCTGCGCGAAGAGGCGCAGGCGCTGGTAGGCCCAGCGCCAACCACGACGGGCCCGCCAGGCGAAGTAGAACAGGGTCGCCGTCATCGCCAGCACGATGAGCGTGCGCATCCACACGGCGAACGGCACCCTCTCGCCGTCGACGGCGAGGATCAGCGCGACGACGACGGCGCCGACCCCGAGCACCAGTTCCGCGACCAGCAGCCAGAGGATCCAGGTGAAGGCGCGCACGGTCTTCGGATGCGTGCGTCCGGCCTCGCTGATCGCGACGCCGGCCTGCCGCCCGCCGGCGATCCGATCGAGGCGGAGGAAGAGCGATTCGAGTGCCATGCTCCGGAGCCTAGACCGCGGCCTCGCCCGCGACCTCCTCCGTTCGATGGAGGGGGACGCCGTTCGCCTCCGAAGGCACCACGCGCTCGAGCACGAGAGCCAGCACGCCCACCGCCAGACTTCCGGCCACCATCACGCCGATGAACCAGCCCTGCGCCCCCGCGCCGAGCAGCAGACCGGCCACCAACGGCCCGGTGATCGCTCCACCCTGGAACGCCGCCGAGTTGATCGCGTTGTAGCGGCCCCGGGTGCGGTCGGTGGCGAGGTCGTTGTAGATCGCGGGCACCGTCGGCTGCAGCATCGTCTCCCCGAATGCGAACACCCCCATGAACGCGATCACCCCGATCGCGGCCGCGAGCGAGTCGGGCAGCAGCCCCGCAGCTCCGAGCGCGACCCAGGACAGGGCCCAGATGAGCGCCATCACCTGCATCACCCGCGTGCGACGCTTGCCGGAGATCAGCCGGAGCACCGCGAACTGCAGCAGCACGATCACCGCGGTGTTCACGGCGAAGGAGATGCCGACCACCTGTGTCGACACCTCTGCCACCTGTCGCGCGAACGCCGGGAAGCCGGCCTCCAGCTGTCCGTAGCCGATGAAGACGGAGAGGAAGGTGAGCAGCGTCAGCCACAGCACCGCGGGCCGGCGCACGATCTCGCGGTAGCCACCCGCCGTCTCGTCGGCCGGGCCGTGGTCGGGCTGCGTGCGCACACGTCGCAGCGGCCCGAGGAGCAGCGCGAGCGGGATGAGACTGGTCGCCGCGTCGATGAGGAAGATCGTGGTGAAGGTCGCGGAATCGTCGACGTTCACGAAGAACCCGCCGACGATGCCGCCGACGCCGATGCCCAGGTTCACGAGCGCGAAGTTCACGCCGAAGTACTGCTGGCGGAGCTCACCCTCGACCACCGAGGCGATCAGGGCGTTGAACCCCGGCCAGGAGACGCCGAAGTTCACGCCGATCAGCACCACGGCCACGGTGGCCACGGCAGGGTGCGTCGCGTACGCCAGGAGCGTGCACCCCGCGATCATCGCCAGCAGTCCCGTGATCAGCACGCGGCGGGCACCGAAGCGGTCGATGAGCGTGCCTCCCGGACCGGTCACGACGAGCCCGGTGATGGCGATCAGGCTCATCAGCGCGCCCGAGAGCCCCAGGTCGAACCCGCGGACCTCGTGCAGGTAGATGATCGTGAACGGCAACGTCATGCCCCGCCCGAGCGTCTGGATGGCGACGGTGGACAGCAGCCAGCGCCCCTCGGTGGGCAGCGCTTTCCAGAAGGAGCTCATTCCGATCACCTCGGTAGTGTTCCAGGGTCTTCCGACATCGGCCGCGCGGCCTGCCGATCCGGCGCCGAACCGATATTCTGCGACCATGCCGCTGTCATACGAGGAGTTCCGATCGTCCCTGCTGAGCGACGAGGGGCTGCAGGCCCTCGGCCTCCCGCTGACCGCCGCCGAGGCCCAGCGGGTGCAGGCCGACGACCAGGCGAGCCGCAGCTGGTACGACTACTGGCTCACCGTCAGCGGCCAGGCCACGCCGCCCGCCGCGACCGTCGCCGCGACGATGCCCCTGGGCGGCCACGACCTCCCCACCTCCGCACCGACCGCGTACCCCGCGGCGTACGGCGCGAC
>NZ_SSDO01000275.1:0-23712 GCF_004794395.1 Microbacterium sp. K41
GATCACGGGCGATGCGGCCGCGACGCCGACACCGCTCGCGCCTTCCTCCGCGGCCGCGGAACCGACAGCGGCCCCGGACTGCGCCTGCGAGGCGGAGAGGGCCACCGACGCCTCATCCGCACCGACGGAGGCCGCATCCGCGACCTCGACGGACACGTCGGCCGGCGGCCACGGCTCGCCACCGGGCACACGCGGCAGACCGCGTCGCAGCATCCGCGTGGCCATGACTACTTCTTCCGTGCCTCGAGCGCGGCGATCACCTGCGGCACGATCGTGAACACGTCGCCGACGATGCCGAAGTCCGCGACGTCGAAGATCGGCGCCTCCGGGTCTTTGTTGATCGCCACGATGTTCTTCGACGTCTGCATGCCTGCCCGGTGCTGGATCGCGCCGGAGATGCCGAGCGCGACGTACAGCTGCGGCGACACCGAGACACCCGTCTGCCCGACCTGGTGCGACTGGGGGATGTAGCCCGCGTCGACGGCCGCGCGCGAGGCGCCGACCGCCGCACCGAGGGCGTCGGCGAGCTCCTCGACGAGCACGAACTTCTCCTTCGACGCCAGACCGCGCCCGCCGGAGACGACACGGGTCGCCCCGCGCAGCTCGGGCCGGGTCGACGTGGCCTCGACGGCTTCGACCGGACCGGCGGTCGCCGCGACCGCACCCGACGGGGCGACCGTCAGCTGCTCGACCTGCGGGGAGGTGACGGCCTCGGCCCGCGCGTCGACCGCGCCCTGCCGCACCGTGACCACGAGCGTGCCGTAGGTCGCGGCCGCATCGACGAGGTAGGCCCCGCCGTAGACCGAGTGGTGGGCCACGACACCCTCATCGTCGCGGGAGACCCCCACGGCGTCGGCGGCGAGCGCACCGGGGAGGCGCACCGCGAGGCGACCGGCGACGTCGCGTCCGGAGATCGAGTTCGACACGAGCACCGCATCGGGCTGCACCTGCGCGACCGCGGCCTGCAGGGCGTCGACGAGCGGCACGGTGAGCGCGGTCGCATCGCCCTCGGCGGTCAGCACGACGGCGGCACCGGCGGCCGCGGCCTGATCCACGGCCTCCTTCCCGCCGCCCACGACGAGGGCTACGGGGGTGCCGATGCCGGACGCAGCCCCCAACAGAGCGGCGGTGCTGCTGGCGGCGTTGCCCGACGGGTCGAGGTCGACCAGGACGAGGATCGGGTTCTCGGGGTACGCCATGTCACACCAGCCTGTTCTGCACGAGGAAGTCGACGAGCTTGTCGGCGGCATCGCCCTCGTCGGTGATCTTGACGCCCGCGGCGCGCGGCGGCTTCTCCGCGACCGCGGTCATGATGGTGCGGGGCGCCGCGGCGGGGTCGGCCGACACGTCGAGGTCGGCGAGGGTCACCACCTCCAGCGGCTTCTTCTTCGCCGCCATGATGCCCTTGAAGTTCGGGAACCGGGCGTCGGGAAGCGCCTCGGTGATCGAGATGACGGCGGGCAGCGGTGCCGTGACCTGCTGCCCGCCGAAGTCCGCACCCCGGGTGCCCGAGACGCCGTCCGCCGTGATCTCCACGGACGTGAGCGCGGTGGCCTGCGCCCAGCCCAGGTGCTCGGCGAGCATGGCGGGGATCACACCGCCAGAGCCGTCGGTCGAGAGGTTGCCCGTGATGACGAGGTCGGGGGCGCCACGACGGATGGCCGCGGCGAGGACCTCCGCGGTGAGCCCCAGGTCGGCACCGGCGAGCTGCTCGTCCGCGATGTGGATGGCCGAACCGGCACCGATCGCGAGCGCGCGGCGCACGGACGCGGTTGACCCCTCGGGTGCCATGGCGACGGCGACGACCTCGGTGCCCTCGTTCTTGTCGGCGTAGCTCAGGGCCACTTCGAGGGCCCGCTCCGTGATCTCGTCGAGCACGACGTCTCCGGCCGCACGATCCGCGAGCCCCGTCTCGAGATCCAGCTTGCGATCGCCATAGGTGTCCGGCACCTCTTTGACCAGGACGAAGATCTTCATCGAATGCTCCTCACGACACGGCGAGTCTATCGGCATGGCGGTCTATGTAGCCAAAAACCGAGGAAACCCCCGGCTGCGGCCCGCGAATCCGCGGTGAATGTATACATAACCGACAGCCACGCCCTGCGCGACCGCGTCCGAGGCAACCCGCGACGCGCCGGTACCGTAGAGACGTGGTCCGCCCTCGCCCTCTCCCCGTCGATCCGCTCGCCGAAGCCAAGCGGCAGTGGGTCGCGCACGGCTGGACCGACGCGGCCGACGGCATGACGGTCGTCACCTCGGTCATGCGCGCGCAGCAGCTGCTGCTCGCCCGGGTCGACGCGGCCCTCAAGCCCTTCGCGCTGAGCTTCGCGCGGTACGAGGTGCTGCGGCTGCTCGCGTTCAGCCGCACCGGGCGGCTTCCACTGTCGAGCGTCGTCGCGCGCCTCCAGGTGCATGCGACCACGGTCACCAGCACCGCCGAGCGCCTGGTCCGCGACGGCCTCGTCGTGCGCGAGCCGCACCCGCACGACGGCCGGGCCGCGATGCTCGCACTGACCGCGGAGGGACGCGACCTGGTCGAGCGTGCCACCGCCGCGCTCAACGCCGACGTGTTCGCCGACCCCGGCCTGAGCCACGACGACGCCGCCGAACTGGTCGCGATCGTCGCCCGCATGCGCCGCGACGCCGGGGACTTCATCGACCCCCGCCCCCTCCCCGAGCCCCTCTGATGCCCCGGTTCGTGATCGAGACGGTCGTCGCCGCGCCTCCGCAGGAGGTGTTCGACGCCGCGCTCGACCCGGCCCTGCACCTCGCGTCGATGGCCCGCTACGGCGAGACGATGATCGAGGAACCCGCGGGTGGCCGCTTCTCCGAGGGGTCGACGGTGACCTGGCGCGCGCGGCACTTCGGCATCCCCTTCCGGCTGCGCTCCGTGGTCTTCGACATCGAGGCGCCGTCCCGGTTCACCGACCGCCAGCTCCGCGGGCCGTTCGGCGACCTCCGGCACGAGCACGTCTTCGAACCGCATCCGCGCGGCACCCTCATGCGCGACACCATCGCGTTCCACTCGCCCCTCGGGCCGCTCGGCCGCCTCGTCGACGCCCTGGTGCTCGGCCGCTACATGGAACGGCTCATCCGCGAGCGCAACGACGCCCTGGTCGCTGCGATCGAGGGGCGGCGGGCGTAACCTCTGGGCATGAGCGAACTGCGCCTGCACACCGTCCTCACCGGTCGCGGTCCCGCCGCGGCGATTCAGCTCACCGACGAGCAGGTCGCCTCGTTCGGGGCCGGCAAGAGCTTCCCCGTCGCCGTCACCATCGGCGGCCGCACCGCGCGACTGCGGCTGGCCCGCATGGGCGGCGAGAACCTCATCGGCTTCAGCAAGGCGGTTCGCGCCGACCTCGGGGTGGAGATCGACCAGGAGGTCGACGCCGTGATCCGCCTCGACACCGCCGAGCGCACCGTCGACGTGCCGCCCGCGCTGGCCGAGGCGCTCGACGGCGACCCCGCCCTGCGGGCGGCCTTCGACGCCCTCTCCCCCAGCGCCCGCAAGGAGCACGCGCGCGCGGTCGCCGACGCCAAGCAGCCGGCGACGCGCGACCGCCGGATCGCGAAGATCCTCGACGGTCTCCGCGGCTGACCGTTCACAGCCCTCAGGACCCCGGGCGAACCGGCGCCACACCGCGCGGCGCGCGCAGCAGTCCCGCGTCTTGAGGAGCCGTGAACCGGGGTCAGTGGTTCTGGAAGTCGGGCTGGCGCTTCTCGCGGAACGCGGCCATGCCCTCCTTCTGGTCGGCCGTGTCGAACAGCGCCGCGAACGCCTCCTTCTCGTGAGCGAGGCCCTCCGCGAGCGTGGTCTCCATGGCCGCATCGAGGGCGGCCTTGGCGGCGTACACCGACGGCAGCGACTTCGCCGCGATACCGTCCGCGAGCGCGGTCGCCTCGGCCAGCAGCTCCGCCGCGGGCACGACGCGCGACACCAGTCCCGCCCGCTCGGCCTCCTCCGCGCCGAGGAAGCGGCCGGACAGCACGAGCTCGGCCGCCTTGTAGTAGCCGACCGCGCGGATGAGCCGCTGCGTGCCGCCCATGCCCGGGATGACCCCGAGGTTGATCTCGGGCTGGCCGAACTGCGCGGTGTCGGCCGCGAGGATGATGTCGCACATCATCGCCAGCTCGCACCCCCCGCCGAGCGCGAAGCCCGACACCGCGGCGATGACCGGGGTGCGCACGGCCGCGAAATCCCGCCACGCCCCGAAGTGATCCGTCTCGCGCATCTGCGCCGCCGACATCCCCTCCATCTCCTTGATGTCGGCTCCGGCGGCGAACGCCTTCTCCGAACCCGTGACGACGATCGCGCCGATGCCGTCGTCGGCGTCGAAGGCGAGCGCGGCGGCCGTGACCTCCTCGGCGACGGTGCTGTTCAGCGCGTTGAGGGCCTGCGGGCGGTTCAGGGTGATCCATCCGACCCGTCCGCGCTGC
This sequence comes from Microbacterium sp. K41, assembly GCF_004794395.1. Taxonomy (NCBI): domain Bacteria; kingdom Bacillati; phylum Actinomycetota; class Actinomycetes; order Micrococcales; family Microbacteriaceae; genus Microbacterium; species Microbacterium sp. K41. The sequence goes on from NZ_SSDO01000275.1 coordinate 4,438, forward strand.
TCCACCAGGATGGTCTCGTACTCGGTCATCTGTCTCCCTCTCCGTCGTGGTTCTGCTTCAGTATCGCCCGTCGCGTCGGTCGCCCGTCGTCGGCGCTCCCGCGCGGGAACCGGTCGTCCGGTCTCCGGCGCTCCGCGCTCCGCAACGGGGGTGCTACACGCGGTCGTCGCGGATGTCGGTGATGATGCCGGAGAAGTCGCGCGTGGCCCCGTCGCCCGCGGCGTACGCGGCGTAGAGCTGCTGCGCGAGCCGGCCCATCTTCGCGTCGGTGGAGGTCTGCTCGATCGCCTGCAGCGCGAGCCCGAGGTCCTTCGCCATGAGCGCCCCCGCGAAGCCGGGCTGATAGTCGCGGTTGGCGGGGCTCGTAGGCACCGGACCGGGCACGGGGCAGTTCGTCGTGATCGACCAGCACTGCCCCGACGCCTGCGACACCACGTCGAACAGCGCCTGGTGCTCGAGCCCCAGCCGCTCGCCGAGCACGAACGCCTCGGCCACGGCGATCTGCGACACCGCGAGCACCATGTTGTTGCAGACCTTCGCCGCCTGGCCGAGACCCGAGCCACCGCAGTGCACGATCCGCTTGCCCATGACCTCGAGCAGCGGCAGCGCCGCCGCGTAGTCCTCGTCCGAGCCGCCCACCATGAACGCCAGCGTCCCGGCCTCGGCACCCACGACCCCGCCGGACACCGGGGCGTCGATGTTGCGGTGACCGGCGGCGAGCGCGAGCGCGTGCGCGGCGCGGGCCTCGTCGACCGCGATCGTGGACGACTCGATGAACAGGGTGCCGGGGCGCGCCGCCGCCAGCAGCTCGGTGCGATACGCCTCGATCACGTGCTTCCCGGCGGGGAACATCGTGATCACGACCTCCGCGTCGGTCACGGCCTCCGCGCCGCTGGCCGCCACCGGGATCCCGGCCGCCCGCGCCGCCTCCACGGCCGCGGGCACGAGGTCGAAGCCGTGCACCTCGTGTCCCGCCGCGACGAGGTTCTTCGCCATCGGCAGGCCCATGTGGCCGAGGCCGAGGAAGGCCACGCGGGTCATGAGGCGCTCCGCATCGACGCCGACCCCGCCGGCCGCAGCATCTCCCGGCCGACGATGAGTCGCATGATCTCGTTGGTGCCCTCGAGGATCTGGTGCACGCGCAGGTCGCGGACGATCTTCTCGATGCCGTAGTCCTGCAGGTAGCCGTAGCCGCCGTGCAGCTGCAGCGCGCGGTTGGCGACGTCGAAGCCGGCGTCGGTGGCGAACCGCTTCGCCATGGCGCAGCGCATCGTGGCGTCCGGCGCCTTCGCGTCCACCGCCTCCGCACCGTCGCGCACCATGAGCCGCGCGGCCTGGAGGTCGGTGCGCATGTCGGCGATCGCGAACAGGATCGACTGCTTCTCGGCCAGCGGCTCCCCGAACGCCACCCGCTCGTGCACGTACTGCACGGCGCGGTCGAGGGCCGCCTGGGCTCCGCCGAGCGAGCAGGCGGCGATGTTGACGCGCCCGCCGTTGAGCGCCGACATCGCGATCGCGAACCCGCGACCCTCGTCGCCGAGCATCGCGGCCGCGGGCACCCGCACGCCGTCGAGGATCACCTGCCGGGTGGGCTGCGCGTGCCAGCCCATCTTCTTCTCCGGGGCGCCGAAGCTCAGCCCCTCGGCGTCGCCCGGCACGAGGAAGGCGCTGATGCCGCGCGCTCCCGGCTCGCCGGTCCGCGCCATCACGACGTACACGGCCGCCTCGCCCGCCCCCGAGATGAACTGCTTGACGCCGGTGAGCAGGTACTCGTCGCCGTCGCGCACGGCGCTGGTCGCCACGTTGGCGGCGTCGGATCCGACCCCCGGCTCGGTGAGGCAGTAGCCGCCGAACTCCTGCATGGCCGTGAGCTGCGGCAGCCAGGCGGCACGCTGGGTGTCGTCGCCGTAGGTGTCGATCATCCACACCACCATGTTGTGGATGGAGATGTAGGCGGCGACCGCGGGGTCGGCCTTGGCGAGCTCCTCGAAGATCGCGACGGTGTCGACGCGGGAGAGGCCGGTGCCGCCGTACTCCTCGCTCACGTAGATGCCGCCGAGCCCGAGCTCGCCGCCGCGGTTGAGCGACTCCCGTGGGAACAGGTGCTTCTCGTCGCGCTCGGCGGCCTGCGGGGCGAGCTCGGTCTCGGCGAACTCGCGGACGGCGTCGAGGATGGCCTCGCGCTCCTCGGCGGTGGTGGTGACGCTGGTCATGGTCATGTCGGTTCCTCGGGCGTTCAGTGCATGGTGGGGATGACGAAGCTGGCGCCGTCGCGGATGCCGCTGGGCCAGCGACTCGTCACCGTCTTGGTCTTCGTGTAGAAGCGGAAGGCATCGGCGCCGTGCTGGTTGAGGTCGCCGAAGCCGCTGCGCTTCCAGCCGCCGAAGGTGTAGTACGCGATGGGCACCGGGATCGGCACGTTCACCCCGACCATGCCGACCTCCACGCGGGCGGCGAAGTCGCGGGCCGCGTCGCCGTCGCGCGTGAAGATCGCGACGCCGTTGCCGTACTCGTGCTCCGAGGCCATCCGCAGCGCCTCCTCGTAGTCCGCGGCCCTCGCGATCACGAGCACGGGGCCGAAGATCTCCTCGCGGTAGATCGCCATGTCGGTCGTCACGTGGTCGAACAGCGTCGGCCCGAGGTAGAACCCCTCCTCGTGCCCTGGCACCGTGAAGCCGCGGCCGTCGGCGAGGAGCGTCGCCCCCTCGTCCACGCCCTGCTGGATGTAGCCGGTGACGCGGTCCACGGCGTCGCGCGAGACCAGCGGGCCGTAGTCGACGTCGGCCGCGAGCGAGGGCCCGACCCGCAGCTGGGCGACCCGCTCGACGAGCTTGGCCGCGAGCGCGTCCGCCGTCTCCTCCCCCACGGGCACCGCGACCGAGATCGCCATGCAGCGCTCGCCCGCCGAACCGTAGCCCGCGCCGATCAGCGCGTCCACCGCCTGGTCGAGGTCGGCGTCGGGCATCACGATCATGTGGTTCTTGGCGCCGCCGAAGCACTGCGCCCGCTTGCCGTGCGCGGCCGCGGTGGCGTAGATGTACTCGGCGATGGGTGTCGAGCCCACGAAGCCGACCGCGCGGATCCGGTCGTCGCTCAGCAGCGTGTCGACCGCCTCCTTGTCGCCGTGCACCACGTTGAGCACGCCCGCCGGGAGCCCGGCTTCGAGGAACAGCTCCGCCAGCCGGACGGGCACCGAAGGATCGCGCTCGCTGGGCTTGAGCACCACGGCGTTGCCGGCGGCGAGCGCGGGCCCGGCCTTCCACAGCGGGATCATGGCCGGGAAGTTGAAGGGGGTGATGGCGGCGACGACACCCAGGGGTTGTCGCATCGAGTACACGTCGATGCCCGCACCCGCGCCGGTGGAGTACTCCCCCTTGAGCAGGTGGGGCGCTCCGGCGGAGAACTCGATCACCTCGAGGCCGCGCTGGATGTCGCCCTTCGCGTCGTCGACGGTCTTGCCGTGCTCGCTCGCCAGCAGTTCGGCGAGCGACTGCATCTCGCGCTGCGCCAGGTCGAGGAACCGCAGCAGCACCCGCGCGCGCTTCTGCGGATTGGTCGCGGCCCAGGCGGCCTGCGCCTCCTCGGCTGTGGCGATCACGCGGCGCACCTCCTCGGCGGAGGCGAGCGGCACGCGCGCCTGCACCGCGCCGGTGCTCGGATCGAAGACGTCGGCGAAGCGTCCGTCGTCGGGGGTGAGAAGCGTTCCGCCCACGAAGTGCGGGATCGTACGGGTCATTGTGTGACATCCCTCCGTGCCGTCGTTGGCACATCGCGAGTTTACTCCGGCGTCCGTGAAAATACGAGGACGTCCTTGTATCTTCGCGCACGGCCGGTCCCCACCCCGAGCGGCGCCGTTCGCACCCCGTTCACCCGCGCGTCACCTCGGCCGATTACAACTGCAGGTGCACGGACAGTGACTCAGACCGGATCGGGTAATCGCGTCCTCCGTGCGCACGGTGAGCGCTCTCGCTCCCGTCGCGGCCCCCAACGCCGCGTGACCCCCGCCGAATCGGGTCGGCGGGGGTCTTCTCCGTGCGGACGCCGCCGCGCTCCGGCGAAATAGAATCGTGCTGGCGCCGCGACCCTGGCGCCCCCACCCCACCCGGCGTCCGCACCCCGATGCCCCCACCCCCGAGGACCGCACCATGTCCGCAACCGCCCCCGTGTCCGAGCCCGTCACCGTCTCCATCCGCCGCGAGGTCGACCCCGAGCGCATCGCCGAGGCGACCGCCTGGGTGCAGACCGGCGTGAACCTGGCGACGAAGTACCCGGGCTTCCTCGGCTCGGGGTGGGTGCGCGCGGGCGAGGACTCGCAGGTGTGGCACATGCTCTACCGCTTCGCGAGCGAGGAGTCGCTGACCGCCTGGGAGCAGTCGGGCGAGCGCACCTGGTGGCTCTCCATGGGCGAGGGCTTCGTGCGCAGCGAACGCTCCAAGCGCCGCACCGGCATCGAGGGGTGGTTCGACGAGCCGTCCACCGGCTCCATCCCCGTGGTCGAGCCCGACGGCACGACCACGGTCGCCGTGGCCCCCGCACCGCCGCGCTGGAAGCAGGCGGTGTCGATCTGGCTCGGGTTCTTCCCCGTCAACCTCGCCTTCACCTACGCCATGAGCCCGGTGCCGGGATGGGACGGCCTGCCGATCTGGCTGCGCGTTCTCGCGACCACGCTCGTGCTCACGCCGATCATGACCTACTGGGTGCTCCCCTGGGTCACCCGCTCGCTGCGCGGCTGGCTCGCCCGCTGACGCTCACGCGCCGTCCGGCGTGACCTTCTTCTTCCCCGGCTCGACGAGCGACAGCGGATCCGCGATGTCCTCCAGCGACTTGCCCGCCGCGCTCACCCCGAACACCCCGCAGACCACGCCGCCGAACATCATGATCGCGGCACCGAGCACATAGCCCCAGAAGAGCGGGCCGCGGTCGCCGGACTCGGCACTCGCCCCGATCAGCGCCCCGTAGAGCACCGGGGCGATCGCGCCGACGAGCTGGCCGATGGAGAAGACGTACGAGATCACCTGACTGCGCAGCTCCAGCGGGAAGATCTCGCTCACCGTCAGGTAGGCGGCGGACGCACCGGCGGAAGCGAAGAAGAACGAGGCGCACCAGAACGCCGTGTGCGTCGCCGCGTTCAGAACGCCCGCGTTGAACAGGAAGGCGCTGACCAGCAGGATCAGCCCGGCGAGCACGTACGTGCCGAACAGCATGCGGCGCCGGCCCCACGTGTCGAAGAAGTGGCCGAGGATGAGGGCGCCGGCGAGGTTCCCGACCGCGAAGACGATGAAGTACTGCGAGGCGGAGGCGGGCGGGGTGTCGTAGAAGTTCTCGAGCACCAGCGCGTAGGTGAAGAAGATCGCGTTGTAGAGGAACGACTGCGTCACCATCATCGTGATGCCGACCAGCGTGCGACGCGGGTACTTCTGGAACAGCACCTTCGCGATCACCAGGAACGGCACGCTGCCGTACTCCTTGACCGTGATCGCCTTGTCCTCGTCGACCGGGTCGATCGTCTTGCCCTCCTTGCGGATGCGCTCCTCGATCGCGTCGACGTTGCGCTCCGCCTCCTCCTCACGGCCGTGCGTCATCTGCCAGCGCGGGCTCTCCGGGATGTGCCGACGCAGCCAGATGATCAGCAGGCCGAGGATCGGACCGACGAAGAAGCTGAGCCGCCAGCCCAGGTCGGCGGGCAGGAGGTCGGTGTTGAGGAAGAACATGTTCGCCACGGCACCCAGGGCGGCACCGCCCCAGTAGGTGCCGTTGATCGCGATGTCGACGCGGCCGCGGTACTTCGCCGGGATGATCTCGTCGATCGCGGAGTTGATGGCGGCGTACTCGCCGCCGATGCCCGCGCCGGCGACGAACCGCCAGATGTAGAAGAACCACGGGGCGAACGCGAGACCGGCCACCGCGGAGCCCACGAGGTAGACCGCCAGCGAGATCAGGAAGAGGTTCTTGCGGCCGAGGCGATCGGCGAGGCGACCGAACACCAGCGCCCCGAACACCTGGCCCAGCAGGTAGCACGTGCCGGCGAGACCCACCTCGGCGGGGCCCATGCCGAGGGTCTCGGCATAGCCGTTCGCGGCGACGATCTGCACCTCGAGCCCGTCGAGGATCCACGAGAAGCCGAGGCCGACGACGATCATCCAGTGGAAGCGCGACCACGGCAGCCGGTCCATGCGCGCCGGGACGAGCGACCGGACCTCCTTGACGGTGACCTCGGATGCGGACATGAACCCTCCTTCGTGCGGGGCGCGAACGGCCCGCATCCGGTTCTACTCCGCCCGGGAATTCGCCGCATCGCCTTGACCCCGAGGGCTCCATCACGCTACAGCGCCGCCGAGAACCCTCGGCGGCGCTGTCAGATCGTGCTCGCGGCGGTCAGGCCGACGCCTCCTCGGGGCGCTCCTGCACCTCGATCGCGGCGGTGTCCGGCGTGTACCCCTCGACGTGCCGCTCCTCGGCTCCGACGTACGCCGAGAGCGGCCGGATCAGGGCGTTCGACGACTGCTGCTCCAGGATGTGCGCCGTCCACCCCGTGATCCGCGCCGCGACGAAAAGCGGCGTGAAGGTCAGGGTGTCGAAGCCGATCAGGTTGTAGGCGGGGCCCGACGGGTAGTCCAGGTTCGGGTAGATGCCCTTGCGCTCCACGAACTCGCCCTCCAGACGCTCGTAGAGCTCGGCCACCTCCGGGCGGTCGTAGTGGCGCACCAGGGTGTCGAGCGCGGCCTTCATGGTGGGCACCCGCGAGTCGCCGCGCTTGTAGACGCGGTGACCGAACCCCATGATCTTGCGCTTCTCGGCCAGCGCCGCGTCGAGCCACTCGGTCACGCGGTCGGCCGCGCCGATCTCGTCGAAGATGTGCATCACGGCCTCGTTCGCACCGCCGTGCAGCGGGCCCTTGAGCGCCCCGATCGCCCCGACGACCGCGGAGTACAGGTCGCTGAGCGTCGAGGTGATCACGCGCGCCGTGAAGGTGGACGCGTTGAAGGAATGCTCCGCGTAGAGCGTCATCGAGCGGTTGAACGCATCGACCACCACCGGGTCCTGCTCCTCGCCGAACGTCATCCAGAGGAAGTTCGCCGCGTAGTCCAGGTCGTCCCGCGGCTCGACCGCCGGCAGGTCCCGCCGGCGCCGCTGCCCGTAGGCGACGATCGCCGGCAGGACCGCGAACAGGCGCAGGCTGCGCTCCAGGTTGACCTCGGGCGTGCCGACCGCATCGAGCACGTTGCGGATGCCGGCCGTCTCGACCGCGCCGATCACGCTCACCGCCGTGCGGACCTCGTCCATCGGGTGGGCGTCCAGCGGAAGCCGGTCGATCGCATCCTTCACCTCGGGCGTGAGGGCGCGGTGCCGCCGCTCCTCCAGCCGGAACGCCGCGAGCTCGTCCCCCGTGGGCAGCTCGCCGTTCCACAGCAGATACGCGACGGCCTCGAACGGCTGCGTGTCGGCGAGTTCCTGCACCGGGTAGCCGCGGTACAGCAGGCTGTTCGTCTCGGGGTTGACCTTCGAGATCGCGGTCGTGTCGACGACGACCCCCGCGAGGCCCTTCTTGATGTCCGGCTCGGTCATGCTCACTCCTTCGTGATGGTGAAGTTGAAGACCCCGGAGTCGAAGTGGTTGTACGACTCGTAGTCGATCAGGTCGTAGAGATCGGCGCGGTGCTGCATCTCGCCGAGCGTCGAGGTCAGATGCCCCTCGTCGTTCAGCGTATCGAGCGCACGGCCCGCGGCGCCCATCGCGATCCGCAGCAGCGACACCGGCCAGATCACCATCCGCACCCCGGCGCTGCGGAGCTGGTCGACCGAGAACAGCTCGCTCTTGCCGAACTCGGTCATGTTCGCGAGGATCGGCACGTCGAGCGCCTCCGCCATCGCCTCGAACTCGTCGAGCGTTCGCATCGCCTCGGGGAAGATCGCGTCGGCACCCGCGTCGACCAGGGCCTTCGCGCGGTCGATCGCGGCGTCCAGTCCCTCGATCGCCCGGATGTCGGTGCGCGCCATGATCAGGAAGTTCTCGTCGCGGCGGGCGTCGGCGGCGGCACGGATCCGCTTGATCGCGGTGTCCTCATCGACCACGCTCTTGCCGTCGAGGTGACCGCAGCGCTTCGGGTTGATCTGGTCCTCGATGTGGGTGCCGGCGAGTCCCGCGTCCTCCAGCTCCTGAATGGTGCGGGCCACGTTCATGGGCTCGCCGAAGCCGGTGTCGGCGTCGACGATCGCGGGCAGGTCGGTCATGCGCGCGATCTGCTTGGCGCGTCCGGCGACCTCGGTCAGCGTCGTGAGGCCGATGTCGGGCAGCCCCAGGTCGGCGGAGAGCACCGCGCCCGAGATGTACACGCCGTCGAACCCCTTCTGCTCGATCAGCCGGGCGCTGAGCGGGTTGAACGCGCCGGGGAACCGCAGCAGCTCGCCCGAGGACAGGCGCTCCCGGAACAGCCGCCGCTTCTCGGCGGGCGTGACGGTGGAGTACAGCATCAGAACAGGCCTCGGGGAGCCGGGGCGGCGTCGAGCACACCGGGCTTCGCGACGATCGACAGCTCGGCGACCTCGGCGGCCGTGAGCTCGGGGAGGCGCTGCACGAGCTCCAGGAACCGGTCGATCTCGGCCGGCTCCAGCACGGGCTCCGCGAGCAGACGGAACTTCGCGATGTAGTCGGCGCGGGCGAACGGTCGCGCGCCGAGCGGGTGCGCATCGGCCACGGCGATCTCGTCGACCACGGTGCTGCCGTCGGTGAGGCGGATCTCGACGCGACCGCCGAACGCCTTCTCGTCCGGATCCTCCGAGTGGTAGCGGCGCGTCCACTCCGGGTCCTCGGCCGTGGTGATCTTGTGCCACAAGGCGACCGTGTCGGCGCGGCCCGCGCGCTCCGGGGCGTACGAGTCGACGTGGTGCCAGCCGCCGTCCTGCAGCGCGACCGCGAAGATGTACGGCACCGAGTGGTCGAGGGTCTCGCGCGACGCGGTGGGGTCGTACTTCTGCGGGTCGTTCGCGCCGGAGCCGATCACGTTGTGCGTGTGGTGGCTGGTGTGGATGACGATGGACTCGATGTTCGCGGGGTCACGGAGGGCCGGGTTCGCGAGGCCGAGGCGGCGGGCGAGGTCGATCAGCGCCTGCGCCTGGTACTCCGCGGAGTGCTCCTTCGTGTACGAGTCGAGGATCGCGCGCTTCGGCTCACCCGCGGCGGGCAGCGGCACGTCGTACGCGGCGTCCTTGCCGTCGAGCATCCAGGCGATCACGCCGTCCTCGCCCTCGTAGATCGGTGCCGGGCTGGTCTGTCCGCGCATCGCCCGGTCGACCGCCTCGACGGCCATCTTGCCCGCGAAGGCCGGGGCGTGCGCCTTCCACGTGGAGATCTCGCCCTTGCGGCTCTGCCGGGTCGCGGTGGTGGTGTGCAGCGCCTGGCCGACCGCCTGGTAGATGGTCTCGACGTCGAGGTCGAGCAGGGTGCCGATGCCGGCCGCGGCCGACGGGCCGAGGTGGGCGACGTGGTCGATCTTGTGCCGGTGCAGGCAGATCGCGCGCACCAGGTCCATCTGGATCTCGTAGCCGGTGGCGATGCCGCGCACGAGCGCCCGGCCGTCCTTGCCCGCGTGCTGGGCGACCGCGAGGATCGGCGGGATGTTGTCACCGGGGTGCGAGTACTCGGCGGCGAGGAACGTGTCGTGGTAGTCGAGCTCGCGCACGGCGACACCGTTCGCCCACGCCGCCCACTCCGGGCTGGTGCGGTGGTCGAGCGCGGCGCCGAACAGGTTCGCCCCGGCACCCCCGGTCGACACCGGGTGGCTGAACGCCTGCGCGCGGGCGGCCACGATGGGGGCGCGGGTGAGCGAGGCCGCGGCGACGGCGGCGTTGTCGATGATGCGGTTGACGATCATGTCGACGACGGGCTGCTCGACCTCGACCCGGTCGACGGCGACCTCGGCGATCTTCCACGCGAGCTGGTCCTCGCGGGCGAGGTTCTCGGAGCTGGCGTGCACGCGGACGTGGTGGGTGACGGTCATGAGTGTCCTTCGCTGTCGGGGAGGGAGTCGAGGATGCCGGTGAGCGCGTTGTGCAGGTGCACGTGCGTGGCATGGGCGGCCAGGTCGCCGTCGCGCGCGGCGAGCGCCTGCGCGATCGTGCGGTGCTCGGCGGCCGACGCGGCGAGCCGGGCGGGCTTGTCCTTGGCCATGCGCCGCACCCGCACCAGGTGCGTGCGCACGGTGCGCAGGGCCGCGGCGATGTAGTCGTTGTCGACGGCGTCGTCGAGGGCCGCGTCGAAGCGGGCGATCAGGGCGTAGTAGGCGTCGCGGCCCGCGGCCCGCGTCAGGTCGACGTGGGAGAACTCGTCGGCGAGGGCGGCGAAGAGATCGGCGTCACCCCGGGCGGCGGCGAGGCGGGCCGAGGTCTCCTCCAGCGCGCGGCGGATCTCGAACAGCGAGCGGATGTCGTCGGCGTCGAGGGCGGCCACCACCGTGACCCGGGGGGACTGCTGCACCACCAGTCCGTCGGCGGCGAGGCGGCGGAGGGCTTCGCGCATCGGGGTGCGGCTGACGCCGAGGCGCTCGGCCTGCTCGACCTCGCCCAGCACGAACCCCGCGGGGAGGGCGCCCGACTGGATGCCGTCGAGGAGGGCCGCATAGGCGCGATCGCTCGCGGACGTGCGCTCGACAGGGAGAACCATGCCCTCAGTGTATACATAAACCCGCTCGAGGTGGACGCGCGGTCGCGTTCAGGCTGTATTCGTATACATAGGCTCGGACGCGGCGACCCGCGGCTCGCCGAGCTTCACCACGACCACGCCGGCGAGCACGAGCACGCCCCCCAGCGCCTGCAGCGGGCCGGGGAGCTGGTCGAGCAGCAGCCACCCGAACAGCAGGGCGGCCACGACCTCGGCGAGCGCGACGAACGAGGCGAGACGCGAGCCGAGCATCCTCGTGGACACGATGCCGAGCACGTAGGCGAGCGCCGTCGCGATGAGCCCGATCGCGAGGACGGGCACGAACCAGGGAACCGTGCCGAAGCGGTACGCGACATCGGCCGTCGTCCACGCGAACGGCAGCACCCCGACCAGGCCGGCGAGGGCCAGACCGACGGCACCGAGCAGGAGCCCGCTCCCGGCGAGCGCGATCGGCGGGAGTCCGGTGTCGGCCTTCGCCGAGAGCACGAAGTAGCTCGCCGCCCCCACCATCGCCCCCAGCGCCCAGAGCACGCCGACCACGTTCACCTGCGCACCGGTGACGATGTCGAGCATCAGCACGAGTCCGACGAAGGCGATCCCCGCCCCGAGCACGCTGCGCCGCGTCGGTCGCTCGCCGCGGCGCAGCCACAGCCAGAGCAGCACCGCGACCGGAGCCGTGTACTCGATGAGCAGCGCGATCCCGACATCCATGACGGCGACGGCCTGGAAGTAGCAGAGCTGAGTGGCCGCCACGGCGAGCAGCCCGTAGGCGAGGACCATCCCGGCGTTCCGGCGGAGGGCGCGCCACCGCCCCCGCAGCGCCAGGAGGGTCGGGAGCAGCAGGACGAGCGCGGCGACCCCCACCCGTACGGTGACGGCCGCGCCGGGCGTCCACCCCGCGTCGATGAGTCCGCGCGCCCACGCCCCGGAGGAGCCGAACGCGAACGCGGCGGCGACGGCCAGCGGGAGCCCGAGGCGCACACCGCTCCGCGTGCGGTTCCTGTCATCGGCCACGGTGCTCATGGACGATGACGCTACCCGCGGACGGAGTAAGATGTCAACATGGTCTTCACCGATGACACCGAGGATGCGCTGCGCGCGGCGGTCTGGCTCGCGAACTCCGCCGAAGAGCCCGACACCCTCGTCGACATCGACGACGAGAAGACGTTCCTCGCGGTGTTCCCCTACACCGGGAGGATCGACCGCGACGGCGTGGAACTCGACGACCTGCGCGCCCTCCGCCCGCGGCTACGAGCGATGCTGCTCGCCCCGCGCGACGAGATGGCCGCACACGTGAACGATGCCCTCGCCGAGCTGCAGCTCACTCCGCGGCTGGTGCGGCACGACGGAGCGGACTGGCACCTCCATGCGGTGCACGACGAGCGGCCGCTCGCCGAGCGCGTGCTCGTCGAGACGGTGATGGCGCTCATCGACGTGATCCGCGCGGACGAGGGCTCGCGCCTCACGGTCTGCGAGGACGACACCTGCCAGGCGATCGCACTCGACCTCTCCCGCAACCGCTCCAAGCGGTACTGCTCCACGACGTGCGCGAACCGCAACGCGGTCGCGGCCTACCGCGCTCGGCGCGCACACGCCTGACACCGACGCCTCGCCGGTCGCCCGCGCCCGTCTCGCGCAACTCCTGAGCGAGGGGCCCCATCCCGCTCCACGGCCCCTGAGCAGCGACCGTCCTTCGTCCCGCTGCGCTCATTCGCGGATCGACTGCGCTCTTCACAAACGATTATCGATTAGTGTAATGTCGCCAGCGGCCCTCCCTCATGCATCAGGAAAGGATCAACGATGATCAAGGCCCGACTCCTCCCCCTCGTCGGCATCGCGGCAGTGTCCGCGCTCGCCCTCGCCAGCTGCTCCACCCCCGCCGGAGACGACGGCGGCTCCTCCTCGGAGGACGTCGAGGTGCGCATGCTCGTCAACGTCACCCCGAACCTGACCGAGGAGTTCTGGAACGACCTCGTCGCCCCGTTCGAGGAGGCCAACCCGAACATCGACGTCGTCATCCAGAACCCCGGCGCGGAGGGCGTGGAGGCCGCCGTGCCCCGCCTGCTCGCGGCCGGCGACGCCCCCGACGTCGTGCAGTCGATCGCCCCGACGACGAAGCTCGCACCCGAGCTCGTCGACCTGTCCGGGTACGAGTGGGCCTCGTCCGGTCCTCTCGCCGACCAGTACTCGATCGACGGCAAGAACTACATGGCCGGGATCGGCGTGCAGCTGCAGAGCCTGTTCTTCTACAACAAGACCGCGTTCGAGGAGGCCGGCATCACCGAGCTGCCCACCACCGTCGACGAGCTCACCGAGGCTCTCGGCAAGCTGAAGGCGGCGGGGTGGACCCCGATCCAGACCGGCGGCGACTGGATGAGCAGCCACACGCTGCAGGCCCTCGGCCTGCCGACGATCATCGCCGAGGACCCGGAATGGTTCCAGAAGATGTCGTCCGGCGAGGACACCTTCAGCGAGACCTACGGCGACGCGGTCGAGACCTACGCGGAGTGGGTGTCCGAGGGCTACATCCCCACCGACGCGCTCGGCATCAAGTACCCCGACGCCGAGCAGGCGTTCCTGTCGGGCAAGACCGCCGTGTACTCGATGGGCAGCTGGTTCGCCGGCACGCAGGCCAAGGCCGCCGAGTCGGCCGACATCGGGGTCTTCCGCGCCCCGTCGTTCGACGGCGACGAGCAGCCCGCGATGGGTGCCAACATCGCCAGCCCGTACTCGATCCTCAAGTCCAGCGAGCATCAGGACGCCGCGGCGAAGCTCGTCGAGTTCCTCACCACCGACCAGACCGCGGTCAGCGACCAGCTGGCGGTCGACGGCAACTTCCGCGACGGCTACGAGTACGACATGACGCCGCTGGGCGAAGAGCTGCTGCAGATCGTCGCCGACACGCCCGCCGAGGCCTACACCCCAACCGGCGGCGGCTACGGCGAGCGCACGCTCCCCGACGGCTACCCGGGCGAGATCAACACCCAGACCCAGGCCCTCATCGGCGGTGCCTCCGCCGAGCAGGTCCTGAAGGCCATGGACGACTGGTTCGCCGCGAACGCCGGCTGACCGCTCGAGGCGCCAGGGACCGCATCCGTCCCTGGCGCCTCCCCGGCGCCGCATCCGCGCCACCCCCACCAACGCGCCACCGAGAACGAGAGTGCCGCCATGACTCCGCCCACCACGACCGCGCCGCCCCCGGCCGCGGCGACCGCCCCGACAGGACCATCGACGCCGATGAGCTCGACCCCCGCCTCCCGCAAGCGCTCCGCGCTGCAGCGGTGGCGGCACCGCCTCCCCGGCATCCTCATGGGAGGGCCCGCCGTGGCCGTCTTCCTGGCGATGTTCGTCATCCCGATGATCCTCGCCGCGGTGCTGAGCTTCACGGACTGGAACGGGTACAGCCTCAACTTCACGTTCGTCGGCTGGGAGAACTACATCAAGGCGTTCCGCAGCCCCCGCTCCACCCAGGCCGCGATCTTCACCGGCATCATCGCCGTGGTCGGCACGATCCTCTGCAACGCCATCGGTCTCGCGATCGCCGCGCTCATCGCCGGTCCCGGCCGCTCGAACACGATCCTGCGCACGATCTTCTTCTACCCGTACGTCATCAGCGCCCTCATCATCGGGTTCCTGTGGTCGGCGATGCTCTCCCCCAGCGGCGCCGTCAACGGGTTCCTCACCACCGTCGGCCTGCCCGCGATGCCCTTCCTCACCGACCCCACCTTCGCGAAGGCGAGCGTGATCTTCACGATCGTGTGGTCGCACTTCGGCTTCAACATGATCCTGTTCCTCGCCGGCATCAAGTCGGTGCCCGCCGAGTACTACGAGGCCGCGACCGTGGACGGCGCCTCGCGCTGGCAGCAGTTCCGCTCCATCACCCTGCCGCTCATCGCGCCGGTGTTCACCGTGAACCTGGTGCTGACCCTCGTCGGGCTCCTCAAGGCCTACGACGTGGTGCTCTCCCTCACCGACGGCGGCCCGGCGGGCTCCACCCAGACGATCGTCTACCAGATCCTCAAGGACTCGTTCGCGAACTCGGCCCTCGGGTTCGGCGCCGCGCAGTCCATGATCCTCCTCATCGTCACCGCGGTCATCGGTCTCGCCGTCACGCTGGTGCGACGCCGCTCCGAGAAGAAGGCGACCGACTGATGAAGCAGACCCGCAACCGGCCGGCGCTCGCGGTGAGCGCGATCCGCTGGATCGTCCTCGGCGTCGTGGCGATCACCATGCTGATCCCGATGTACACGATGGTCATCAACGCCTTCAAGCCGCAGGCGGAGATCATCGAGAACCCGCTCCTGATCACGCCGCAGATGTTCACGTTCGAGTACCTGTGGGAGGCGATCACCAGCAGCAAGTTCAACGTGATCGCGGCCTACGGCATCACGCTCCTGTTCGTCGTGCTCGTGAACCTCTGCTGCATCGCCCTGGCCGCACCGGTCGCCTACGTGATCGCCCGCGGCCGCTCCAAGTGGCACCTGGGGCTGCTGCTGCTGTTCGTCTCCGGCCTGTTCATCCCGGGGCAGGTCACGCTGATCCCCGTCGTGTTCGTGCTGCGGGTGCTCGGACTGATCAACACGATCCCCGGCTTCATCCTCTTCGAGACGGCGGCGACGCTCCCGGTGACGATCTTCCTGTTCACCGCGTACCTGCGCAGCGTGCCGCGCGACATCGACGAGGCCGCGTCCCTCGACGGCGCCGGTCCGATCCGCGCGTTCTGGGCGTGCGTCTTCCCGATCATGAAGCCGGTCGTGGCGACGGCGGTGGTGCTGAACTCGATCGGCGTGTGGAACGACTTCGTGAGTCCGCAGATCATCCTCGGCCCCAGCTCCGGCATCTACACCGTCACCACGGGTGTGTACGCCGCCGTGGGTCAGTTCTCCACCGACTACACGCAGGTGTTCCCGACCCTGCTGCTCGCCGTGCTGCCCGCGATGGTGTTCTTCATCGTCATGCAGCGCCACATCATCGGCGGCCTCGTGGCCGGCGCGACGAAGGGATGACCGTGCCCGCGCATCCGCTCACCCGCCCCCTGCGGGCGATCCCGGCCTGGGCCGTGCTGCAGCGGCGCCTCTTCGCCGAGATCGAGGAGGCCCGCCGCGTCTTCCGCGACCGGTACACACTCCCCGACGGCCGCCTCCGCGGCGTCGCCGAGTTCGTGGACCGCGACGGGGTCGACGACCTCTACGAGCCGTTCTTCAACTGGCCGGCCTTCTACCTGCTCGGCGGGCCCGACGAGGTGCTGGCCGACGCCAAGCGGCACTGGGAGGGCGTGACGGTGCAGCTCGCGGAGGCGGGCATGCTCGCCGACGAGTACGACAACGGCTACGACTGGTTCCACCAGGGCGAGTCGCTGCTGCTGTTCGCGGGCATCTGCCAGGCCGACCCGGCCGACACGGCGTTCGCGGCGCGCGCCGCCCGGTTCTCCGCGCTCTTCACCGATCCCGCGAAGGGCAACTACGACCCGGAGCACACCATCATCCGCGCGCCGCACAACGGTGCCCTGGGCGCTCGACCGGGCCTGGACGAGAAGATCGTGCCGTATGTGGCCGACCGGGCCGAGATGCGACCCTACGGTCTGCCCCTGCACGGGCTCGACGGCATCCGCACCTGGGACGACCTCGCCGACCCGGACAACGCGCACCGCATGGCCGAGGAGATGCAGCGTCGCGCCGCGGGCGACATCGCCGTGAACCTCGCCGCCACCTCGCTCGCGGCGAACCGGTGGCTGTACGACGGCGACGCCGCCGCGGCCGACTGGATCGAGCGGTACGTCGACGGGTGGCGGACACGGGCCGACGGCGGGCTGCTCCCCGACAACGTCGGCCCCGGCGGCACGGTGGGCGAGCTCCACGACGGGCGCTGGTGGGGCGGCCACTACGGGTGGGCGTGGCCGCACGGACTGCACTCCGTCGGCATGAGCGCGCTCATCGGCGCCCTCAACCACGCGCTCGTCACCGGAGACGATGCCGCCCTCGACCTCGTGCGCACGATGCTCGACACCGTGCTCGCGGAGGGCCGCACAGGCACCGTCGCCGACTCGACCTACAGCCTGCGCGGCGGCTGGATGGCCCGGCTCGGAGCCGCAGCCACGCAGCCCGGGGTCCTCGTGCCCTACCGCTATGGACCCGACGGGTGGTTCGACTTCGGTCCGCTGCAGCTCGACCTGCCGCTGTGGCTGTGGTGGTGGTCGCGCTCGACCGCTGACCGCAGCCGCCTGGAGCGCGCGATCGCGGGACTCCCCTCCTCCGCCGACCCCGTCGCGCCGTTCCGCGACAAGGAGGAGGCGGGGCACGAGGCCGGATGGTTCGCCTATCTCCGCGGAGACCTGCCGGAGTACCCGGTGCGTGCGCTCGAGATGGCGCTCGGTCAGGTCGCGCGGCGCACGGCCATGATGCTCGCCGACGACCGCGATCCGGATGCCGCCCACCTGCACTTCTGGCAGCGCGTCAACCCCGTCGTGACCGAGGTGCTCACGCAGCTCGTCGCCGGGGCCCCGCAGGTGCTCTACAACGGCGGGCTCGGGTTCACCGCGCTCCGCTACGAGGACGCCGACCGCGGCCGGCCGGGGCTCCCGCCCGACGTCGCCGCGCTCGTGCATCGCCTCGACGACCGCGGGATCGGCGTGCAGCTCGTGAACACCTCGGCCGTGCACACCCGCACCGTGCGGCTGCGCGGCGGCCGCTTCGGCCTCGACCGCATCGTGGAGGTGACCGCGACCGCGGAGGACGCCTCGGGCTGGCCCGGCGCCTCCGGCACGTACGCCGGACCGGAGGGCGAGATCGTCACGCACACCTTCCCCTGCGACGACGACCTCGTCGTGACCCTGCCACCGGCGCACCTCGCCGACCTCGACCTGACCATCGCGCGCGCGACCGGCTCGCCGCGCCACCTCTTCCCCGAAGGAGCCGCATGAGCGACCTGATCCGACCCGACTTCCCCCTGCCCGTGCGGGGGGCGGCGTACCAGCGGCCGTCGCGCGACGTGCTCGACTCCTTCGACGCGATCTCCGCGGCGACCGCCTGCGCCAAGCTCCACGGCCTCGGCATCCGCCGCAGCTACATCGAGGGACCGGAGCCGCTGAGCCTCGGCCAGCGCGTGGTCGGCTCCGCCCTGACGCTGCAGTTCATGCCGCAGCGGGAGGACATGGCCTCGGGCGACGGCCAGGAGTACGCCGAACGGCACACGGCCCTGTGGCACGTGCTCGAAGCGGTGCAGCCGGGGGACGTGCTGGTGATCCAGGCGTACGGCAGCCGCTTCTCCGGCTGCGTGGGCGACATCCTCGCGCGCTACTTCGCCCGCAAGGGCGGCGCGGGCATCGTCGTGGACGGGCGCATCCGCGACGCCGGCCGCATCCGCGAGCTCGGGATCCCCGTGTGGTCGACCGGCACGACCCCGCACTACGCCTCGCAGTCGGAGCTCGTGCCGTGGGCGTTCGACGTGCCCGTCGCGGTGGGCGGTGCGC
The DNA here is from genome assembly GCF_004794395.1 of Microbacterium sp. K41. NCBI lineage: Bacteria > Bacillati > Actinomycetota > Actinomycetes > Micrococcales > Microbacteriaceae > Microbacterium > Microbacterium sp. K41. Next base: position 22,562 of record NZ_SSDO01000275.1, read on the forward strand.
TGTGCATGCCCGGCGACCTGGTCGTGGCCGACGACGACGGACCGGTCGTGGTCCCGCAGGCGATGGCGCCCCAGGTGGTCGAGGACGCGCAGGATCATGAGGAGTGGGAGGTGTTCAGCCGCAAGCGCCTCGACGAGGGCGCCCGGCTGAGCGACTACTACCCCCTGACCCCCGACAGCCGCGAGGAGTACGAGGCATGGCGTTCCGTCCGCAGCTCCGTCCTCTGAACCCGGCCGTCGCCGCCCGCGACGACGCCGGGCTCGGCTGCGCCCCGATCGGCAACCTGTTCGCGCCGGTGCCGGACGCGGATGCCGTCGACACCGTGCACGCGGCCCTCGCCCGCGACGTGCGGTTCTTCGACACGGCGCCGCTGTACGGCTCGGGAGAGAGCGAGCGCAAGCTCGGCCTCGCCCTGCGCGGCGTGCCCCGCGACGACTACGTGCTGGCGACCAAGGTGGGACGGGTGCTCGTCGACGCCGAAGGCGCCCCGGTGCGCGGTGCGGTGAGCGGGCACGATTCCGTGGTCGACCTCAGCCGCGACGGCATCCTCCGCAGCCTCGACGGCAGCCTCGCCCGCCTCGGCGTGGACCGGGTGGACGTGCTGCACCTGCACGACCCCCTCGATGTGGAGGCCGCGTTCGCGACGGCCTTCCCGGCCCTCCTCGACCTGCGGGACCAGGGCGTGGTGCGGGCGATCAGCGTCGGGCTCGGGCGCCTCGACCCGCTGGAGCGCTATGTGGCCGAGGTGCCGCTCGACGTGGTGATGGAGGCCGGGCGGCTCACACTGCTCGACCGCACCGCGCTCGACCGCCTCGTCCCCACCGCTCGGGCACGGGGCATCGGCGTCCTGGCGGCGGCGGTGTTCAACTCCGGCATCCTCGTCGACCCGGTCGGCTCGCCGTTCTACGAGTACAAGCCGGCGCCCGCCGCGCTGCAGGAGAGGGCGCTGCGACTGCAGGCCGTGTGTGCGGCGCACGACTCGCGGCTGGCCGACGCGGCCGTGCAGTTCCCGCTGCGCCACGGCGCCGACGCGGTGGTCGTGGGGGCGCGGACGCCGACCGAGGTGCACGCGTTCGTCGACGGCCTCGACGCCGCGCTCCCCGCGGCGCTGTGGGATGCACTCGACGCGGAGGCCGTGTGAGCGGGCGGCG